>NZ_JBEPEQ010000004.1:0-110208 GCF_040300925.1 Micromonospora sp. NPDC000207 | reverse complement strand
ACCGGCCGGTGACGTCACTGCCGTCGAGGAGGACCCGCAGGATCATCCCGGCGGAGCCGCTGTCGCCGGTCCGGGACAACCGGTGCGAGACGTAGTGGTGCGCGACGAGCCTGACCTCCACCCGGTGGACCTCCGCGCCCAACAGGTCGGCGGCGGCGCTCCGGATCCCCGGCACGTTGTTCGCGACGTTGCCGATGCCCACGTCCGGCGACAGGCCGACGCCCGCCAGCGCGGGGTGGACCGCGTCGGGGAACGCGGCGTTGACCACCACGGCGTCGCTGCCGGCGGCCCGGACCGCGCGCATCGCCCACAGCACCGGGACCAGGTGCATCGGCAGCCAGGGACCGAAGTTGGCCCGGTAGAGCCGCTCGAAGGCGGGCTGCGGCAGGGTGGAGATCACCCACCACGACTGCAGACTGGCGGTCAGGAAGATGACGTCCGGCCGGAACGCGCTGATCGTCGCGGCGGTCCGGTCGACGTCGGACAGGTCACCGACGGCGTGGGAGACCACGTTACGGTGGCCGGTCTGCAGGCAGCTCAGGGCAGCCAGGTTCGCCGCGCGCAGCGTCGCCTCACCGTCCCGCCCGACCAGCCGGAGTTCGCGTCCCGAACCGCTCGACGCCAGGCCCTGCAGGACCCGGCTGCCGAGGTCGCCGGCGCCGATCACCATTGCCCTACGGGTGTCAACCATCGTGTGAGATCTCCTGACGCGTACCGGCACGAGGACTGGGGACATGCGAGATCAGGCCCGGGAGGTCGGCCATCTTCGCGAAGGAGGTCAGACCGTCGACCGCCATGCCGGGCGGCAGGTACGGACTGATCGAGGCCGGGTCGGCTGGGGAGCCGTCCGGGCCGTACCGCAGCACCGGCATGCCCGCCGCGATCGCGGCGGCCACCCCGACCGGACTGTCCTCGACCACCACACACGAGGCGGGCGGTACGCCGCACTCCCGGGCGGCCGACAGGAACAGGTCGGGGGCGGGCTTCCAGCTGCCGATGTCGTACGCGGAGAAGATCCGGTCACCGAAGGCCCCGGCGATCCCGGCCGCCTCCACCCGCCGACGGATCAACTCCCGGGGGCTGTTGGAGGCCACACACATCAGCCGGTCCACGGCGGCGACGACGTCGCGTACCCCGTCGATCGGTTCCAGGTGATCGCCGATCAGCTCCTCACAGCGAGCCCGCACCAGCTCCACCGCACCCGGCGGCGGCGGCGCACCGGCCCGCTCGGAGATCGCGTCGATGCAGTCGGCCATCCTCTTGCCGGCGAACAGTGCGGCGGCCTCGTCGCCGCCGAGCCGCACCCCCATCAGCCCGGCCAGGTGTTCGAGCGCCCCGGTCTCGGCGGCCTGGGTGTCCACCAGGACACCGTCCAGGTCGAAGATGACAAGCTCCGGCGCGGTCACCGCTGCGCTCCCAGCGGCGGGGCGTCGGTGACGCCCACGGCGTCCCGGGCGGTGAACCTGTCGGTGAGCGCCCGCCGGTCGATCTTGCCGTTGTCGTTGAGCGGCATCGCGGGCAGGTGTTCCAGTCGGGTGGGCACCATGTGGATCGGCAGTTCGTGGCGCAGCCACCTGTCGAGTTCGGCGGCCGTCACCCCGGGGCCGGTGTGCACCCCGACCAGGCGGGTGTCGTCGTCGACCCGGATCGCCACCACTGCGGCGTCGGTGACCGCCGGGTGGCGGTGGATCGCGGCCTCCACCTCGCCGATCTCGATCCGGTGTCCCATCACCTTGACCTGGTGGTCCAGGCGGCCCCGGTGGACCAGGTCGACGCCCTCACGGGTGACCCGGTCGCCGGTGCGGTACCAGTCGTCGGGGGACGGGACCCGGCCGGGCGGGCACGGCAGGGCCGGGCCGGTTCCCTCGTAGGTCACGAACCGGCCGTCGTTCTCCCGGGGGTCGAGATACCCGTCGAACCGCTGCCACCCCCGCAGGCACAGCTCCCCGTCGTCGACCGGATTGCCGTCCGGGTCGATGACCAGGGCCTCCATTCCCGGGTACATCACCCCGATCGGGAGTGTGTCGTTGTCGGCCGCCGTCCAGCCCGCCGGATCGCCGGTCAGCCGGAACTCGGTGCAGTTCACCACCGCCTCGGTGGGGCCGTACAGGTTGTAGATGTCGGTGTTCGGGGCGACCGCACGCCACAGCCGGGCGTGTTTGAGGGTGACCGGTTCGGCCCCGAAGAGGCTGTGCCGCAACGACGTCGCGGCACCCGTCGGCAGGTTGCCCAGGTGCTGCGCCACCCGGACCGCCGACGGCACCGAGAACCAGTGCGTCAGCTGGTGGTGGACGATGAAGTCGACAGGCTGGAACAGCTCCTCCCGGCTCGGCACGACGAGGGTGGCACCCGCCCCCCAGGTCATGAAGGTCGCCCCCACCGAGGCGTCGAAGGTCAGCCCGAACGTCTGCGACACCCGGCAGTCCGGGCCGATCTCGAACCGGTCCAGGTTGTGCGCGAGGTACGGGGAGATGTGCCGGTGCCTGAACGGCACCCCCTTCGGCACTCCTGCGGTGCCGGAGGTGAACAGCAGGTACGCCTCGGCGTCGGCGTCGGCGACCACCGGCGGCAACCCGTCCACGTCGGGGTCCTCCCCCGGGTCGGTGTCGTCGAGGACAAGGGTCGACGGCCGGAACCGGCGTGGCAGGTCCTGGAACGGGTCACGGACCTCCCGGTCCACGAGGGCCACCTCGACCCCGGCCCGCTGGGCGATGTCGATGTTGCGGTGACTCGGGTGGTCCGGGTTCAGCGGCACGACTGTGGCACCGAGCCGTTGGGCGGCCAGGATTCCCGCGTACGCGCAGGCGGCGGTGCGGGGCGCCACCAGCGCGATCCGTGTCGGCGGGCGGTCACGCCCGGCCATGACGTCGGCTGCGACGGCCAGCGCCCGCCGCCGCAGTCGGGCGTAGCTGAGCGTGGTCCCGCCCACCGTCAGCGCCGTGGCCTCCGGGAACCGGCGGGCCGACTCCTCGAACCACTGGTACAGCGTCCGTTTCAGCATGCCCTCTCCAAGATCCGAATTGGTGCGGTGGTCCGTCCCGGCCACCTGTCACCGGCCACGGCGGGCGTGTGCGTACCGGCGGGCCTCGCCCCGGTTCACCGCAGGCGGGGGCGCGGCCACCGGCCGTCCCAGCGCCTCGGCCATCGCCCGGATCGTCGGGTGGCTGAACAGGTCGGTCAGCGACACCTCCGTCTCCAACGCGGTCCGCAGCTCGTCGCGCAACCTGATCAGCAGCAGGGAGTTGCCACCGGCGTCGAAGAAGTTGAGGTTCACCGGCACGGCCCGCCCGAGGACCCTCTCCCAGGCCGCCGCGATCACCTCCCGGTCCGCCGCCCGTGGTTCGGCCGCGTCCACTGCGGCCTCCGCCTCCGCCACGGCCCGCTCGATCCCGTCGTTGTCGGTGGGCACCGTCTCCCCCACCACGATCCGGTCCGGCCGCAGGTAGCCGGGGAGCCGTGCGGCCAGGTGGACGGCGAGGGCGCCAGGTTCGACACCGGCGGCGGTACGGGCGACGAGCGCGAGCAGTGTCGGCTCGCCCCGCTCAGGCCGCCACTGCAGCACCCTGGCCGCACCGACCCCGGGATGTTCCAACAGCGCGCCCTCGACCTGCCCCGGATCCACAGGCATCCCCTGACGCAGCACCGGGTCGCGGGCGTCGCCGAGGAGCTCGAAACGGCCGTCCACCGCGAGGCGGGCGAGCCGTCCGGTGGCGAACCGCCGCGCCCCCGGGCGACCGGCCAGCGGGTCCGGCCGGAACGTGGCCTCGGTGGACTCCTCGTCGAGGTGACCGTCGGCGATCAGATCCCCACCGAGGTACAGCTCACCCGCCGCGCCCGGCGGCACCGGCGTACCGTCCGGCCCGAGCACGTAGGCCCGGCACCCCGGCCGGGGGCGGCCGTCGAAGAGCGCCAGCCCGCCCGTGGCGAGCGGGCCGAACACCTGGCGCACCGCCCACAACCGGTCCTCGTCCGCCGACGGGGCCGGTACGAGCGTGCCGCCCGCAGTCGTGGCCAGCAACGCCTCGACCACGACGCCGATCGAAGCCGTCGAGCTGACCAGCGGCACCCGGACCGGCGACGACCCGACCTCGCGCCGCAGGGTACGCACCACCACCGAGACGACGTCGCCGGACAGGACGACGGCCTGCTGCTCCGCATCCTCGTCGTACGCGATGAACGCGGCCCCGTCGGGCCCGACGCCGAGGCTGTCCGGGCCGGTGTCGGTGCCGGTGCCGGTGTCGGTGCCGTCCGGGCCGACGCCGAGGCCGTCCGGGCCGGTGTCGGTGCCGGTGTCACCAGGGGCCGGGCCGACGGCGTCCAGGTCGAGCACGTCGACCCGGGACCTGTCGAACAGCCGGGCCACCTGCGCGTCGGCGAGCACCACCCGGAAACCCGCCTCGGACTGGGCGTTGCGCAGCTCGAAGGAGTGCCAACCGGGATCGAGCAGCACCCCGCGCACCCCCATCCGGATCACCGCGAGCAGAGCCGCCACCAGGGCACCCGACGGCTCGCCGCAGAGGGCGACCGGATCACCGGGCCGGACCTCGGCCGCCGCCAGCCGCCGCGTGGTGGCGGCGACTGCGGCGACCAGGCCCCGACAGGTGAGTTCCGGCTCCGTTGCGGTCGCCGCGACGACGATCGCGTCGGGTGTCGCCGCCGCCCGGTCGAGGACCGAGGCGACGAGGTCGGGCAGCGTGACCGGACCGGAGTCCGGCAGCGCGGCCGGACGGTTCGGCTCGTCCACCGCCGCCCGCAGTTCGACCCCGCTGAGTCGACCCAGCCGTGACACTGTCGCGTCCGGGTCGACGGCGATCCCCGCGAGCACCGCGGTCATCCGGTCCGCGACCCGGGCGAGGTCGGCCTCGGCGAAGAGGTCACGCCGGTAGTCGAGGTCCAACCGCAGCCCCCCGGCGGTGTCGGTGCAGACCACCGACAGGTCGACCTTCATGGTGGCCGGGGCGAACTCGGTGACGGTGAACCGCAGGTCACCGACGTTGTGCGCGGCCCGCTCACCCGAGTAGGCGAACATGACCTGGTAGAGCTGGTTGTAGGCGGGATCCCGGGGCACCCCGAGGGCCCGTACGACAGCGTCGAACGGCAACTCGGGGTGCTCGTGGGCGTCGAGGAGGTCCCCGCGTACCGCACCCAGCAGGGTACGGAACGACGGGTCGGCGCTCAGGTCGCTGCGCAGCACGACCGGCCGGGCCAGATAGCCGACCACGCCGTGGCTCTCGGTGTGGTCACGGCCCGCCATCGCCACCCCGGTCAGCACGTCGGCGTTGCCGTAGTGGCTGAGCACGACGTCGCAGACGGCTTTGAGCAGGATGAACATCGTCACCCGGCGGGACCGGGCGAGCTGCCGCAGCTGTTCCACAAGGTCCGGCGGCACCGTCCTGGTGTAGCGGGCGGCGGCGTGGTCGGTGGTCACCGGGCGTACCCGCCCGCTGGGCAGCACCACCGCCGCCGGGGCCCCCGCCAGCCGGGCGGACCAGAACCCGACGTCCGCGTCGGATGACCGGTCAGCGTCGCGGCGGGCGAGATGTCCGGCGTAGTCCGGGGGCGGCCCGGTGAACGCCCGCTCCGGATCGCCGCCGGCCCGGTACAGCGCGGCCAGCTCGGCGACGAACAGGTCCATCGACCAGCCGTCGAAGACGAGGTGGTGCACGGTGACGGCGAGCCGGTGCCGCCGTCGGTCCAGCCGGATCAGCTGGACCCGCAGCGGCGGCCCGGCAGCCAGGTCGAAGGGGACGCGTCCGACGGCGTCGACCTCCCGGTCGGCGGTCGCCTCGTCCGGGGCGTCGAGCACGGCACCCCGGAACCAGTCCAGGGCGACCTCCTCGGCGGGCGGGACGACCAGGCAGACCCGGCCGTCCCGCCAGGCCACCCGGGCGCGCAGCACGGCGTGCCGGGCCACCAGCCGTTCGAGGCAGGCGTGCAGGAGGGACTCGTCGAGCGGGCCGTCGAGACCGACGACGAAGGGGATGTGGAAGAACGGGTCACCCCGGCGGATCTCCGTCGAGGTCCAGAGCCGCTCCTGCGCCGGTGACAGCGGTACGACGGTGTGGCCCACTCAGATCTGCCCACCCTCGTCCACGATCTCGGGCAACGGTCGCCCGGCCCGGACCTGCGCCAGGATGCGGGCCTCGGCGTTCTCCACCGCCACCGCCTTCGTCAGCACCTCAAGGAGGATCTCGTCGGCGATCACGACGGTGCCGTTCCCGTCGGTGAACACCCAGTCGCCGGTGACGATCCGTACGTCGCCGATCCGGCACTCGGTGCCGGTGGCGGCGACCCGGTAGGCGCCCTGGGTGTCGGTCGGGGTGAAGTTGCTGGCGACCACCGGGCGCTCCGCCGCCTCCACCACTGCCCGGTCCCGCACCGCGCCACCCAGGACGATCGCCTCGAAGCCGACCTGTTCCAGCAGGTAGGTCACCGACATCCCACCGGCGAGCGCGGCGTGGGTGACAAGGTCACCGGCCCCGCCGACGTAGATCCGCCCGGTGCCGTCGGTGACCTCCGGGACCAGGAAGTCACGGACCTGCTGCCACGTCCCCGGGGTCGGCTGGTGGATGGAGGCCTGCTTGCGGACCTGCACCCAGGCCACCGTGTACGCGGTCCCGTAGGCCAGGGCGGGCCGGCCGACCCGCTGCCGCAACGCGACGGGCAGGACGGCGTCGGTGACGCCCATCCCGTCCAGGACGTCAACCAGCGCGCAGGTGCTCACCTGCACGTCACCGATCGTCTTCGCGACGATGTCGCGGGGCTCGGTCATGAGCGGCCTCCCGAGGTCAGGACGGCGGCCGGGCCGAACATCCCGGATGGGGTGGGATCGGCGGGCGCGGTCGGCGGGGTGGAGTGGGTGAGAACGTGCTCGTCGTAGCGGCCGAGCAGATCGGTGGTGAGCGCGCCGGGGCGGCCGTCGCCGAACACGTGGTCCTCGACGGCCCGCACCGGCCGTACCCCGGCGGCGGTGCTGGTGAGGAAGACCTCGTCGGCGTCGAGCAGGTCGGACACGGTGAGGTCGGCCTCCCGTACCCTGACCCCCGCCTGGCGGGCCAGGTCGATGACGGTCCCCCTGGTGATGCCGGGCAGGCAGGCCCGGGTGGTCGGGGTGAGCAGCCCGCCGTCGCGGACCAGGAACACGTTCATGCTGGTGGCCTCCGCGAGGTGACCACCGTCGTCGAGCATGATCGCGTCGGTGAAGCCCCGGGCCGTCGCCTCGTTGTGGGCCAGCTTGGCGATCAGGTAGCCACCGGCGGCCTTGGTGTGCGGCGGGAAGCTGTCCGGTGCCGGACGTCGCCGTCGGGCCACCGCCAACCGGACACCGCCTCCGCTCGGTGCCGGGTTCGCCCACGGCCACGCCAGGATCGCCAGGTGCGCCCGGTGTCGCTGGGTGCCGAGCCCGCTGAGGCCGTCGCCGAGGAAGGCCACCGGCCGCAGGTACGCCTCGGTCAACCCGTTCGCGGCGAGCACCTCGTGGTGTGCGGCGACGAGGGTGTCGTTGTCGTACCGGACGGGGATGTCCAGGGTGGCAGCGGAGCGCAGCAGCCGGTCGATGTGGGGTTGCAGGGCGAAGATCGACGCGGTCCCGCCGACGTCGAAGGAGCGCAGCCCCTCGAAGACGGCGTACCCGTAGTGCAGGCCGAAGGTGTTCAGGGTGGGCTCGGGGGTGACACCGGTGTGGACCCGACCGTCGAACCAGACCGACAGCTCAGCCATGCTGCTGCCGATAGGTGCCGTTGGCGTGGATGCTGAACCCCATCGGCACCGGACCGAAGTCCCGCACCACCGGCAGACCCACCTCGGCGGCGGCGACCGAGGTGGTCACGCAGGCGTCAGCCGCCCCGGCGGCGACAGTCAACGCGGCCCGCGCGTTGCTGTCGACGAAACTGATCTCCGGGGTCCACGCGTCGAGGAGGTTGACCGGGGCGGGGTGCGACGCGACGGTCGGCACCGGCTTGGACATGTCACCAGCCACCACCATGTTGTGGGTCGGCATCACGAAGCACTCGACGAGGGTCAACGCCCCGAGGTTGCGGAAGACGATGTGGTGCAGGTCCGGGTAGACCACGCAGCCGAGCAGGACGTGGGCGCCGGGCGAGGTGGTGACCACCTCGACGGCCTCCTCAAGCGTGCCGTACAGGGTCACCCGGTGGTCGTCGATCCGCTGCCGGTCGAGCCAGTGGTGGGCGGCGGCCTCACAGTTCGTGCCGGACGGGCCGAGGGTGTGGACGTGCACGTGGGATCGCATCGGCGTCACCGTTCCTCTATCCGGTAGTCGTCACGTACGGGGTGGAAGACGTCCAGGCAGCGCACGTCGGTGTGGGCCACCGCGGAGTGCTCGACCCCACCGGGGACCACGACGCTGTCCCCGGGGCCCATCACGAAGACCTCGCCGCCGACCCGCATCTCGAAAGTGCCTTCCAGGCAGTTCACGATCTGCTCGTGCGGGTGACTGTGGCTGGGCACCTCGCTGCCGGCGGTGACGTCCCAGACCGCCACCGTCAGCCGGTCACCGTGGACGAACCGACCGTGGTAGCCGGGGATGAGTTCGGCCGTGGTGCCGGTGGCGGGAGTGAAGTGCAGTTTCCTCGTGGTCATCCGGTTCCCCCTTCCGAAGGGCGTGGCGGGTCACGGCGCGGTCACCAGGCCGTCGACGAGCCGGCCGACCACGTCGAGTTGGTCGCGGTAGTAGAAGTGGCCCCCCGGCAGCACGGTGACCTGCGTCGGGCCGTCGATCAGGTCGGTCCAGGCGGCCAGGTCGCCGGTGGGGCACCTGTCGTCCTGCGCGCCGCCGACGACCACGGCGCGGGTCCGCACCACAGTGGTGGCGGGACGGGTGTCGGAGCCGTACCGCCGGGCGAGCACGAGGTCGTGCCGGATCATCGGCAGGTACAGGGCACGGGCCTCGACGTCGGCGAGGATCTCCCGGGGCAGGTCGCCACTGTCGCCGAGGGCCGCGGCGAGCGCGTCGTCGTCGAGTCGGGTGAGGTCCGGCAGTCCGGCCCGGCGGTGCGGGGGCGGTGCGGCGGAGAGGAACAGGTCCGGGGCGGGTCGGCCACGGTCCTGGAGGGCACCGGCGACCTCGTGGGCGAGCAGGGCGCCGAGGCTGTGCCCGCCGAGGACGAGCCGACGGCCGTCGAGCGCGTCCTGCACCCCGGTGAGGACGTCGGCGAGTTCGGTCACGACGCCGTCCAGGTCGGCGCTGGGCGCCTCCCTCATCCGGGTGCCGTGGCCCGGGTACTCGACAGCCAGGGCGGTGACCCCCTCCGGCAGGGCCGGAACCCAGGACCGGTAGGTGTACGCAGCGCCACCCGCGTGGGGCAGCAGGACCAGCAGGGCGCGCAGCGGGCCGGGTGCCGGGACCACTGCGCACTGCCGCAGCCACCGCGACGGGGGCAGGTCGACGACGGCGGAGTCGTCGCTCAGTCGTAGGTGATCCACTGCACCTCCTCCAGGGCGGCGACGGTGTCGGCCAGGTCGGTGTGGGAGCCGGTGGTGCCGGTCACCGCAGCCGCGTTCGCCGCCGCGCCGAGTCGCCAGTCCGCTGGTTCCCCCGGAGCTGTCAGTACCGTGACCCGCTCGACGTGCGGCATCCGGCGCAGCGCCGACACCCCCTGGATGCCGCGCACCCGTCCGGCCTCCACCGGCGGTACGAGCAGGTAGTGGAACGCGATCGGGCTCTCCGGTGCGGGCCGCCGACGGGCCTCGAACGGGCGGCCCAGCGCGGCCCGGACCGCGACGTCCGCCGGGTCGGCGAAGCCGGACCGGACCGCGAGGTCGTCGACCCAGGCCCCCAGGCGGCCGTTCACCTCGATCACCCGGGGTCCGGCTGCGGTCAGCTTGATCTCGACGTCGGCGATGCCGGTGGTGACGCCGACCGCCTCCACAGCGCGGCAGGCGAGCGCCTCCACCTCGGCGACGAGGGAGTCCTCCACGAACGACCGACCGCCGTAGCCGCCCCGTTCCCGAAACGGCTCGGCCAGGGCGAACTTGCTGGTCACGAACATCGCCTCGGCCCGCCCGGCGGACACCGCGCAGTCCACCGCGATGTAGTCACCCCAGGGTGCGGGGGCCGCCCGGCCGACGAGCAGCTCCTCCAGCATCAGCGCCGACTCGCGGGGGCCCGGCCCGTCACCGGCGAGGGCCCCGGCGACGAACGCGTACGCCTCCGCCGGGGTGTGCACGGCGACGGTGTTCCGGCTCGACGCACCCCGTACCGGCTTCACGACGGCGGGCAGACCGACGTGCCCGACGGCCGCGTCGACCTGCCCGACGTCGGTGATCGTGGCGACCCGGACGGCGTCGACACCCCGTTCGGCGAAGCGCCGACGCTGCACGTCCTTGCGGGTGATCCCGGGCAGGTCGGCGAGGCGGTGGTGGGGCAGGCCGATCCGGTCGGCGAGCCGGGCCGTCGACTCCAACTGGAACTCGCTGAACGTCACGATTCCGGCCGGCCGGTGCGCGCCGACCAGGGAGAGCAGCTCGTCCTCGCCCGCACCGGTGGCGTCGATCGTCTCGCCGAGCATCCGCAGCGTCGGCATCATCAGCTCGGTGTGCGCCTCGGCCTGCCGGTCCCGGGCTCCCCCGGCCAGGGTCTGGGCACCCACCAGGAACACCAACTCGACGTCGTTGGCCTCGGCCGCCCGGGCGATCCTGGTCGGTGCCAGGCTGCCCCGGTCGTAGACGACAAGGAGGGTGTCGCTGTCACTCATCGCAGCACCTCCCCCGCTCCGGCGGGGGCCGGGACGTCGAATCCGCCGGCGGCCCGCGCCCGGACCAGGGCGGCGGCCAGGTCGCTCACGGTCGGGTGCTGGTAGACGACGCGGATCGGCACGTCGAGCACGAACTCCTGTTGCAGGCGGAGGGTGACCTGGGTGGCCACCAGCGAGTCACCGCCCAGCTCGAAGAAGTCGTCGTGGACGCCGAGGTCGTCGGCCCACAGCGCCTCCCGCCAGATCCGGGCCACCGCCCGCTCCGCAGCGGTACGCGGTTGCGCCCCGCCGTCGTCCCCGTCGGGGGTGGCGGTGAGCCCGGCCCGGGTCTGCGCGGCGTCGGGAAGGGCACCCTCGTCGAGCTTGCCGCTGCCGGTGCGGGGCAGCTCGGGAAGGGTCAGGCAGACGGTCGGGACGAGGTACTCCGGTAGCGTCAGGGCACACCAGGCCCGCAGGTCGGCCAGGGGCAGCGGGTGGCCGTCCCCGGTGACCACGAACGCGACGAGCCGGGTGTCGTCCGGCCCGAACGCACGGGCCCGGACCGCGCAGGCGGTGACGTTCGGATGGGCGTCGAGTCGGGCTTGCACCTCACCGGGTTCGATCCGGTGGCCCCGGACCTTCACCTGGGTGTCGATCCTCCCGACGGCCCGTAGTCGGCCGTCCGGCGCCCACCACACCAGGTCGCCGGTGCGGTAGACCGTCTCGCCGGGGGTGGTCGGCGCCCAGGTGTCCGGGACGAACCGCAGGTTGGTCAGCTCGGGTCGGTTGAGGTAGCCACGGGCCGTGCCGCGCCCGCCGATCACCAGCTCACCCGGGACACCGGGGGGAACCAGCCGGTCCCGTGCGTCGACGACGTAGACGGTGGTGTCGTCGACCGGCTCCCCGATCGTCACGTCGGCCGGGTCGGTGATCAGCGCGATGGTGGAGTAGACGGTGGTCTCCGTCGGGCCGTACCCGTTGATCACCTGGCCGGTCACCGCGAGCATCCGGGCGGCGAGGTCCGGGGTCAGCGGCTCCCCGGCGGTCAACGCCCGGAGGCGTTCCCGCCGCCCACCGGGGGTCAGGGCGTCGGTGAGCGGACGCCACGCTGTCGGGGTGGCCTGGACGAACCGCACGTCGTACGCGTCGATCAGCCGGACCGTCTCGGCCGGGTCGCGGCTCTGCTCCCGGGTCGCGACGACGACCCGCGCCCCGTTCACCAACGGCAGGAAGATCTCGACGGTGGAGATGTCGAAGACCGGCGCTGAACTGGCCAGGGCGGTGTCACCGGGCCGCAGCGTCACGTGCCGGCCGACCGAGCGCAGCAGGTTGCCGACCGCCGCCTCGGGTACGGCGACGCCCTTGGGTTCCCCGGTGGAGCCGGAGGTGTAGAGGACGTAGCCGAGCCGCCCGGGGTCGGACGGGTCGGCAGGTGGCGTGTCGGGTCGGGCCGCCAGCTGCTCGCGTGCCTGCTCCGTGCCGAGCCGGACGACGGGCCGACCGGCGACGGCGGCGTCGGGCGTCGCGTCGTCACCCAGGACCACCGCGACGTCGGCGTCGTCCAGCAGGAACGCGATCCGGGCGCTCGGGTACCCCGGGTCGACCGGGAGGTAGCAGCCGCCCGCCTTGAGCACGGCGAGCATGCTCACCACCAGGTCGATGCCGGGGGGCAGGCAGAGGGCGACCCGGACGTCGGTGCCGACGCCCCGGTCGACGAGCAGGTGGGCGAGCCGGTTCGCCCGGGTGTCCAGGTCGCCGTAGGTGACCTCCTCGCCGCCGCAGACCACTGCGGGGCGGGTGGGGTCCCGACGCGCCTGCTCGCTGACGGCCCGGTGGCGTTCGGGTGCCGGTCCGTCGACGGCCCGGTGGGCGGCCTGCCGCCAACGGTGCGGCTGGCGGCGGTCGTCGTCGGTGAGCAGGTCCAGGTCGTACGGGTGGCGTTCCGGCGTACTGTGGATCTCCCGTACGGCCCGGCCGGTCAGCTCGGCCAGCAGGGCCGCCTGCACCGGGTCCACGGCCCCGGCCCGGTACCGCAGTTCCGCCGTCCCGGTGACGGCCAGGGTGATCGGGTCGACGCCCCGGCCGGCACCGGCAGGCCGCGCCGCCGCCAGCGCCGACGCGCAGTGCGCCACCAGGTCGGCGGCGGTCGGGGTGGCGTCCAGGTCGACGTCCACGTCGACGGAGTGCCCGAACCTGTCGACGGGGACGGTGAGGGCCTGCTGCCGGAGGGTGGCGGCCCTGACGACCGCCCAGGCGGCGACCAGGTCCGGGTCCGGGAGGCCGGGCTGCACGGGAAGCGGCGTACGACTGTGGTCCGGCGTCATCGCAGGGCTCCCACCTCGGTGTCGGCGGTCTGAGCGGGCCTGCGCTCGTGGCGGGACCTGACAGTCAGGACCACCGCCGGGGGCAGCAGGAGGAGACCGGTGATGATGATCGACGCGGCAGCGCCGACAGCGTTCGCCACCACCCCGCCGAGCAGCACCCCGACGATCGAGAAGTTGATCATCACCGCGTTGAGCAGGGCGATCCCTCGACCGCGCAGGTCCTCGGGAAGGTCCCGGAGCAGGATGTTCGCCACCGGCACCTGCACCAGGCTCATGGCCAGTCCGGCCAGGGCGCACCAGGAGCAGACGAGTGCCAGGCCGCTGCCCGGCCAACGGTCGTCGATCGGCCACAACACCAGCAGGGAGACCGCGAACAGGGCGACGGCACCGGCCAGCAGCCCGGTCAGCGAGACCCGCCGGACCAGGGTCGGCCCGAGGAACGCCCCGATGACCGCACCGCCGCCGAGCATCGCCTGGGCGAGACCGAACTCGAAGGCGGGCAGGTCGAACCCGGCCAGCAACTGGGTGTTGACGTTCGTGGTGAACAGCCCGATCGCCAGCATCACCGGAACCATCGCCCACGCCACCAGGCGCAGCGACCGGATGCCCAGCACACCGGTGACCCCGGTCCGCAGCGAACTCCAGTACTGTCCCGGCCCGGTCGCGGTGACGGTGGCCGTCTTGAGCACCGCGATGCTGCCCAGCAGGAGCGCGGAGACCACGAAGGACGCCGCGTTGACCACGAACGACAACTTCACCCCGGCCACCAGGATCAGGAAACCGCCGAGCAGCGGGCCGGCCAGGTTCAGGGCCTGGACGGTGCTCTGGAACAGGGCGATGGCGGCGGGGATGCTGTGTCGGCCGACGACCTTGGGGATGGCGGCCATCCGGGCGGTCTCGAAGACCGCCTTGCCCAGCCCCTCGAGGAAGATCAGCAGCAGGAGCAGCCAGGCCGAGTTCACCGCGAAGATCATCGCCAGGACGACCACCATCCGGGCGATGTCCGCGCCGACGAGCAGCAGACGCGGGGACATCCGGTCCACCAGCGGGCCGATGAACGCGCCGAGGACCCCGGACGGCAGCAGCTGCGCGATGACGACGGCGGCGATGAACAGCGCCGGTGAGTCGGTCACGTCGGCAGCCACATAGATCACGGTGACCTTCACGATGCCGTCCCCGAGGAAGGAGATGACCACCGCCAGCCAGTAACGCAGATAGACCCTGTCCCGCAGCAGTTCTCTCACGACTCGTCCCCCAACGCCCGATCGCGGGCCTCGCTCACCGTCCGTGCCACCACTGTGACGTGCGGCCACCGCACCACCGTGTAGTGGTTGCCGGGCGCGTCGACCTCCCGGAACCGTCCCGTCACGAGCGACCGCCACGCGCGGAACGGCTCGGGCTCCTCGGCCTCCGCCCGGACCACCGTCACCGGCCCGCGCAGCGGAGGTGGCTCGTACCGCCAGAGCAGGCGGAGGTTCGCCATCCACATCTCGACGACCGACGCCATCTGCGCCCGCCCGCTGTCGGCAGGCAGGTAGTTCGCCGCCCGGGCGATGCGCAGCAGGTGGTCGACGCGCTCGTCGTCGCTCATCGCCCGCAGGTCCTCGACGGCCGTGTCGCCCTGGTGGTCCCAGCGCAGATTCGCGGCGATCGCCGCGACGATCTCGGCCCGGTCGGGTTCCACCTCCACCGGGGCCGGCGGGTGGGCGTCGACGAGCACCACCGAGGCGGTCTCGCCGACCCGTTCCAGCTCGGCGGCGACGGCGTACGCGTTGGAACCGCCGTAACACCACCCCACCAGCTCGTACGGCCCGGACGGCTGAAGCTCGCGGATCAGCCCGGCGAACGCGGCGGCCCGCTGTTCGAACGTCTCGTACGGGAACCTTCCGTCGACCGGGTCGGGTGAGGCCAGCGCGTACAACGGGCGTTCGGCCGGTTCGACGAGTTCGGTGAACGGCATGTAGCAGACCACCTCGCTACCCGCCGGGTGCACGAAGAAGATCGGGGTCTCGGAGTCCTCACCGGCACGCAGCCGGATCGCGTGGACGTCGCCCTCCGGGCGGAACCCGTCCCGCACCATCCGGGCGAACTGCTCGACGGTCGCCCCCTGGAAGATCGCCGCCATCGGCAGTGTCACCCCGAAGGCGGCCTCCAGTTCGGCCATCAGCCGAAGCACCAGCAGCGAATGCCCGCCCAGGTCGAAGAACCGGTCGTGGACGCCGACCGGCCGGACGTCGAGGACGTCCTCCCAGATCCGGGCGATCCGCAGCTCCAACGGGTTACGTGGGGCGGCGTACCCGCCCGAGGTGCGGTCGGTCGACGGGGCGGGCAGCGACGCGCGGTCCAGTTTGCCGTTCGCCGTCGTCGGCAGGGTGTCCAGCACGACGACAGCGGCGGGCACCATGTAGTCCGGCAGGGTGTCGCGCAGGGACCCGGTCAGCTCCGGCGCGGTGGGCAGCACCTCACCGGCCGGTTCGACGTAGCCGACCAGCCGCGCGTCACCGGCCCGGTCCTCCCGGACGACCACCACTGCCCGCCGTACGCCGGGGTGCCGCTCCAACGCCGACTCGATCTCCCCCAACTCGATCCGGTGCCCGCGCAGCTTCACCTGGTTGTCGTCGCGGCCCAGGAAGACCAGGGTGCCGTCGCGCCGCCACCGGGCCCGGTCACCGGTCCGGTAGAGCATCCCGTCGGTGCCGAACGGGTCGGGCAGGAACCGCTGCGCTGTCAGCTCCGGCGCGCCCCGGTAGCCACGGGCCACGCCCGCCCCGCCGATGTAGAGGTCACCGGGTACGCCGACCGGCACCGGCCGACGCTGCCCGTCCAGCACGTAGACCCGGGTGTTCGCCAACGGCCCACCTATCGACACCGGGCCGCCGTCGGCCGGGACGGGCCAGACGGTGGACCAGATCGTGGTCTCGGTGGGGCCGTACACGTTCCACGCCCGTCCGGGCAGTGCCCCCATCTCGGCGGCCAGGGTGGGCGGCAACGCCTCACCGCCGACGAGCATCCGCAGTTCGGCCGGGTTGCGCCACCCCGCGTCGAGCAGCAGCCGCCAGGTCGTCGGCGTCGCCTGCATCACGGTGGCCCCGCACTCGGCGAGCGCCCGCCCCAGCCGACCGCCCTCCCGGCTGTCCGCGCGCGGAACCACAGTGACAGTCGCCCCGGCCAGCAGCGGCCCGAACAGTTCGAAACCGGCGATGTCGAAGGTGACCGGGGTGACGGCGGCCAGCACCTCACCGGGTGCCAGACCGACCAGGTCGTCGAGGTCCAGCAGGACGTTGGTCAGGTTGCCGTGGGTGATCTCCACCCCCTTCGGGGTCCCTGTCGACCCGGAGGTGTACATCACGTACGCCAGCCGCCGGCCGTCCCCCGAGGCGGACGGCCCCGGCTCCGGCTCCCGCTCCGGCAGGTCGTCAAGGAGGAGCAGCTCGGGTGCGGGGATGGCGTCGCCGTACTCCGCAGTGGTGATCACGACGCGGGCGTCGGAACGCTCGACGATCCCGGCCGACCGGTCCCGTGGGTGCGACGGGTCGAGCGGCAGGTACGCGCCGCCCGCCCAGAGGACACCGAGGAGCGCCGCCACCAGGTCGCAGGAGCGTTCCACCCCGACGCCGACCACCACCTCCGGCCCCACCCCGAGCCCCCGCAGCCGCCGGGCGATCACCGCCGCGCGGTCGACGAGCTGCCGGTACGTCCACCGGTCCACACCGCACCGGACCGCCACCGCGTCGGGGGTCCGCACCGCCTGCTCACGGACCAGCCTGTCGACGGTGGCCGTGGGATCCCTGTCGACGGCCGTCGCGTTCCACTCCACCACCATCCGGTGGACCTGGTCGGGGCGGGTCAGCAGGTAGTCGTCGACGGCCCGACCCGGGTCCACGACGAGCTGTTCCAGCAGCTGGACGACCTGCTCACCGATCCGCTCCACGGTGTCGGCGTCGAACAGGTCGGTGTTGTACTCCAGCAGCACGTAGAAGTGGTCGTCGCCGAGGGACCTGTCGTCGAAGACCCCGAGGGTGATGTCGTCCTTCGCCGTGAGGTTGTCCAACATGACCGTCTCGACGTGCAGTCCGTCCAGCGGCACCCGCTCCTCGTGGACGAAGTCGACGTAGATGAAGGTCGACTGGTAGATCGGGTTCCGACTGGGGTCCCGGTGCACGTCGAGCGCGTCCAGGAGCACCCCGAACGGCACGTCGTGATGGTCGAAGGCCCCCAGGACCGCCGTCCGGGCCTCGCCGAGCAGATCCCGGAAGCTCATCTCCGGTCGTACCCGCACCCGCAGCGGCAGCATGGTGAGGAAGTAGCCGATCATCGACTCGGTCTCCGGTCGTCCCCGGGTCGACGAGGTCGTGGCGACCACGATGTCGTCCTGCCCGGAGAGCCGGTGCAGCAGCAGCTGCCAGGCGGCCAGGAGGGCGACGTTCACAGTCACGTTCTCCGCGCGGGCCAGCTCCCGGATGGCGGTGGTGAGCTCGGCGGTGAGTCGGAACTGGTGGCGGGCGCCGTGGAACGTCTGGACCGGTGGGCGCGGCCGGTCGGTGGGCAGTTCCAGGGCGGGTGCGGCACCGGCGAGGCGGTCCCGCCAGTACGGCAGGTGCCGGGTAGCCACCTCCCGGCTCAGCCAGTCGGGCTGCCACTCGGCGTAGTCGCCGTAGTGCAGCCGCACCGGTGGCAGGGTGTGGGGACGCCCGGTGGCGTGCGCGTTGTACAGCTCGGGGAACTCGGCGTTGAACACGGTGAGCGAGGCCCGGTCCCAGACCATGTGGTCGACGGTGCCGACGAGGAGGTGTTCGTCGTCGGCCGTGCGGAGCAGGCGGACCCGCAGCAGCGGGCAGACCGTCAGGTCGAACGGCGTACGGATCTCGTCGAGCGCGTGGCGCTGCGCCACCTCCTCCCGCTGCCGCACCGGAACCTGCCGCAGGTCGGTCACGACCACGTCGGCGCGGGCGTGCTCGTGGACGACAGCCCGGGGCCGCCCCTCCACCGCCACGAAGGTGGTCCGCAGTGGTTCGTGCCGGGCGACGAAGTCGTCCACCGCCCGGCGTACCGCGTCGACGTCGAGCTTCCCGGTCAGCCGCGCGGCGAAGAAGATGTTGTACGCCGGGTCGTCCGGGTCGAACTGGTGGATCAGCCAGATCCGCTCCTGGTCGACTGTGGGTACGTGCCCGCCGAGGTCCGGTCGCCGGCTGATCGGCGGCACCTGGGGAGCCTGGGCACCCCTGTCCCGGAGCCGGCGGTCGAGCACCGCCCGCTGCGCCGGGGTCAGCTGGGCCAGCCGTTGCGTCAGGTCGGTCATGCGGTACCCCGTGGATGCTGGTAGCGGTTCTTCAGCTCGGTCAGGTGGGTGAGGCCCTCGATCACCAGGTCGGGTGCCACCCCGAAGTCCACGAGGCAGGCCACCTCGTCGACGTCCAGGTCGACCAGGTCCTCGACGAAGCTCTCACCGGTCTCCGCTGTACCGAGCAGGGCCAGGTGGTCGAAGTACCTGTCGAAGGTGGCGGAGAGCATCACCTCCCGCTCGGCTTCGGAGAGCACCGCGTACCCGCTGTCGGTGCTGTCCTGCTGACGCAGGAAGGTGCCGAGGTAGTCGATCAGCGGTCGGCGGACGACCTCGCGCACCTCGTCCAGGTCGGAGCCGAGGAAGGTGTGCACCATCGCGGTGACCACCCCGGTCTCCGGGTCGTACCCGGCGTCGGCGCGTGCCTTCCGGTAGGCGGCGATCTTCGTCCTGACCTGTTCCGGCTGCTGCGCGACCAGACCGGTGAGCAGGTTCGCACCGGCCCGTCCGGCCTGCACGAACGTGTCGGTGCTGCCCTGCGAGGAGACCCAGACCGGAAGCCGCGGCTGGATCGGACGTGGCAGGGTCCGGACCGCGGTCGGGGTGCCTGTCACCCCGGGCACCTCGACGGTCTCGCCGGCCCACAACCGCTGCACCGTCGCGAGCCGATCGAACATGACGGCCTTGCGGTCCCGGTAGGTCTGGGCACCGTCGCCGGGGGCGAGGACGAAGTCGTCGGGGTGCCATCCGGAGGCGGCCGAGATGGCCACCCGCCCCCGGGAGAGGTTGTCCACCACCGACCACTCCTCGGCGATCCGGGCCGGGTGGTGCAGTGGCAGCGCCACGCTGCCGGCCCGGATCTGGATCCGCTCGGTGACGACGGCCAGCGCGGCGGCGAGCACCGACGGGTTGGGGTAGAGACCACCGAAGTCGACGAAGTGCCGTTCCGGCACCCAGATCCCGGCGAACCCCGCCCGGTCGGCGATCCGGGCGCACTCCAGCAACAGGTCGTAACGGTTCTCCTCGACGCTCGACCCGTCCCCGGAGAAGAAGAAGACGCTGAATTCCATGGTGCTGTCGGGACGGCGGCGACGGCGTCCGACGGTCGGTCCGGTCGGCTGCGGGGTGCCCGGCTCCGGTTCCACGGCTGCCGCCCGCTCCCGGCGGCGGCGCTCGAAGACGGCACGCTGCTGCGGGGTCAGGGTGGCCAGCCGCTGTCGGAGCGCGGTGTCGACGGCGATCTCCTCAGCCATTGTCGGCCGCCAGCAGCGCCTCAAGTTCCTCTGGTGACATGGCCTCGACCTCGTCAAGCATGCTCGCGATCTCCTCGTCGGCCAGCGATCGGGTCTGCTGCGTCCGGATGGCGGCGGCCAGACCCGCCACGGACGGTGCATCGAAGATCACGCTCATCGGCAACGGGCCGAAGATCTGTCGGAGCCGGGCGACCACCTGGATGGCGAAGAGCGAGTTGCCGCCGACGGTGTAGAAGTCGGTGTCCGGGTCGTCGAGGGTGACCCCGAGGACCTCCCGCCACACCGTCGCGATCTGCTGGGCCACCTCGTCGTCAGGCCACAGCCGGGCCGGGTCCCAGTCCGGGTCGGCCGCCTCGTCCGGTGCCACGACCGCCGAGGCGAACCCGGCGGCGGTCAGCTGCCGTTGCTCGGTGAGCACGTCCCGCAGGTCCCGGGTCGAGACCAGCACCGACGGGAGTCCACCGGCCACCGCCGCGCCGGTGCGTTCCCACCCTTCGGCGACCGGGATGCCGTACCGCTCACGCTGCCGCCGGTAGTCGGCCCGGATCTCGGGCAGCTCCGCCATCTGCTCCTCGAACCAGTCGTCCCACGCCCACTGTCCCCAGTGCACCGCGGTGACGGGGCGTCCGGGCGCGGTGCGCGCCTGGGCGTACGTCTCCAGGAAGGTCGCCACCGCGCAGTTCTCCAGCTGCCCGAAGCCGCCGACCACGCCGGTGATGGAGGATCCGAGCACCAGGAACCCGTGGGGGCGGTCACCTGCCACCCGGTCCAGGGCGGCACCCAGCAACGCCACACTGCGCACCCTGGCGTCCACGGTGGCGGTGACGTCGGTCGCCGACTTCATGGCGACCATGCCGGAGGCCCGGTCGTCGAGCAGGTGGAACACCCCGTCGAGTCGACCCAGCCGGACCAGCGCCTCCTGGACCACTGCGGTCACCTGCACGCCGTCGAGGAGGTCGGCGGTGAGCACCGTCAGCCGATCCCCGGCCCGCTCCCGCAGGGCGGTGAGCCCGTCCGGCCGGTCCGCCGCCGATGCGACCCGACCCGTCACACCGACCACCCGGGCACCCCGGGCGGTCAACTCCTCGGCCACCATCAGCCCGGTCCGGGTACCCACGCCGAACAGCAGGTAGGCACCGTCCGGACGCCACACCCCCGCGCCGCCCGGCAACTCGACCGGGGCGAACGCCCGCCGCCACCGGAAACCGTCGCGGTAGGCGACGAACGACTCGTCGGCGCAGACAGTGGCCCGCACCTCGCCGTGCAGCGTCGCGGCCAGGTCGTCCCAGCCGTCCTGCGCGTCGGCAGGTGGCAGTTCCACGTCGACGGCGCGGCAGCTCAGGCCGGTGAACTCCTGCGGCAGCACAGTCACCGCACCGTGGACGGTGGCCCGTTCGGGGCGGACCGGGACGGACCCGGCGACCTCCTGCAACCGGTCGGTCAGCACGACGACACCGAGCCCGTCCACGTGGCCGAGTTCGTTGAGCGCCTGCGTCACAGCGACCAGGTCTCGCAGCCCGTCGCTGTGGACGCGGCCGAGGGAGGCGACCGAACCGCTCGCGCCATTCGCGCCGCCCGCACTGCCAGCACCGCCCGCACCGCCCGCACCGTCCGCGCCCGTCATGGTCTCCGCGCCGAGGATCGTCCCGGCGTACAGCACCCGGCTCGGTAGGCGGCCCGCGTCGGCCAGTGCCTGGACCAGGCGTCGGGGCTCGTCCGGATCCGTGGTCAGGGCAGCCGCCGTCACCGACTCGACGTCGTCTCCGGCGGCCCGCAGCAGCCCACCGATCCGCCGGGCGAGCCCGGCGGCGTCCTCCACCACGAGCCAGGTCTGCGGCGTCCCCACCGGGTCGGCGGACCGGCGGCCACCGCGATGCCACACCGGCGCGTACGTCCAGCGTGACGGCGCGGCGGGCTCGTCGGTCGGTGCCTCACCGACACGGGGGCGGGGCAGGACGTGTTCCCGGCCGTCGAACTCCACGCCGGGCAGCGGCACCACCCGGCCCGTCGCGCCCCGGACCGACCAGTCGATCTCCACACCGGTCCGCCACAGCGCGGCGACCGGCGACGTCGGCCGGTCGCGGCGTCCGAGCAGCGGCACGAGGGCGGAGGTCGTACCGGTCAGTCTGGCCATCGCGGTCAGCGCCGACCCGGGTCCCGCCTCCACCAGCACCCGTCGACAGTCGGTGTCGAGGAGCCCGGACAGCCCGTCGGCGAAACGGACCGGCCGACGCAGGTGCGTCACCCAGTAGTCCGGGGAGGTGGCCTGCTCGGCGGTGAGCAGCCGACCTGTCACGTTCGACACCAGCGGGCGGGTCGGCGCGTTGCGGGTGACGTCGGCGACGACGGCCGCGAAGTCGGCCAGGACCGGATCCATCGACGGGGTGTGGAAGGCGTGGGAGGTCGCCAACGGGCGGACCGGCACGTTCCGGGCGGCGAGCAGCCGTTCGGCGGCGGCGATCTCCTCCCCGGTGCCGGCCAGGACGCACAGGTGCGCGCCGTTGACGGCGGCGATCGTGCCGTGGCCCCGGACCACTGTGTCGAGTTCCTCGGGGCCGAGCGCCACCGAGATCATCCGGCCCGGGGCGGCCCGTTGGACCAGAGCCCCCCGGGCGGCGACGACCCGGGCCGCACCCGGCAGTGTGAACACCCCGGCCAGGCAGGCCGCCACGTACTCACCGAGGCTGTGTCCGATCATCGCGGCCGGTTCGATCCCGGCGTGCAGCAGCAGTCGGCCCGTCGCGTACCCGACGGCGAACACTGTGGGTTGGGTGTACTCGGTCTGCCGGAGCAGCTCCTCGTCGTCGCCGAAGGCCACCTCACGGACGTCGAACCGCAGATGCGGCCGGAAGGCGTCGGCGCAGTCCTCCATCGCCTGCCGGAACACCGGCTCGTCGCGGTAGAGGTCGGCGCCCATCCCGGCGTACTGGCTGCCCTGCCCCGGGAACATCAGGACGACCTCGGGTGGCCGGTCGTCATCGGTGCCGACGGTGGACACGTCCTGCGCGGTGAGCCCGGACAGGGCGTCGACGGCCTCGTCGAGGTCACGGGCCACCACGCAGGCGCGGGCCGTCAGCGGGCGACGCCGCCGCTGGAGGGTGTACGCCAGGTCGGTGAGGGAGACCCGGTCCGCTCCGGCGAGCACGGCCGCCGTCCTACCGGCGGTGGAGAGCAACCCCTCGACGGTACGCCCCGACAGCGGCAGCACCCGCACCCCGACACCGTCGTCGGTGGTCTCCGCGTGGGTGGGTGCCGCCTGGAGCACCAGGTGGGCGTTGGTGCCGCCGACGCCGAAGGCGCTGACTCCGGCCCGACGGGGTGCCCCGGGCGGCGGGGCGGGCCACGCCGTCGGCTCGCCGCTGACCCGGAACAGCTCCGGCTTCAGGTTCAGGTGTGGGCTGGGCGTACGGAAGTGGGCGGTGCCCGGGACCACCCCGTGGCGCAGCGCCAGGACCGTCTTGATCAGGGCGGCGACCCCGGCTGCGGCGTCCAGGTGGCCGATGTTCGACTTGACGCTGCCCAGCAGGCACGGCTCGGTCCTCGGGGCACGGGCGAACACCTCGGTCAGCGCCCGCACCTCGATCGGGTCGCCGAGCAGGGTCCCGGTGCCGTGTGCCTCGACGTACTGGACGTCGGCCGGGGAGACGGCGGCGACGGCCAGGGCCTCGTCGATCACCGCAGACTGTCCGGTGCTGGACGGCGCGGTGAAGCCGACCTTCCTCCCGCCGTCGTTGTTCACCGCCGAACCGATGATCAGGGCGTCGACGTGGTCGCGGTCGGCGAGGGCGTCCGCCAACCGCTTGAGCACCACGACGCCGACCCCGTCCCCGGAGACGGTGCCTGCGGCGTCGCCGTCGAACGGGCGGCACATCCCGTCCGGGGACAGGATCGAGCCCTCCTCGTACCGGTAACCACGCCGGTCCAACAACCGGACCGCCGCACCACCGGCGAGGGCGGTGTCGCACTCGCGGGTGAGCAGGCTCTGCACCGCGAGGTGCACGGCGACCAGTGAGGAGGAGCAGGCGGTCTGCACGGTGAGGCTGGGACCGGTCAGGTTCAACCGGTACGACACCCGCAGCGCCAGCATCCCCGGATCGGTGCCGATCGCCCGCTGCAACTCGTCGGACCCCCGCCCCCCGGTGCCCTGGGGGAGGATCCGCTGCTCCAGGTAGGCGCTGGACGGGGCGCTCAGGAACACCCCGATCGGGGCGGCGGCGTCGCCGGGCGGGTACCCGGCCCGTTCCAACGCCTGCCAACAGGCCTGGAGGGCGAGCCGGTGCTGCGGGTCCATCATCGCCGCCTCGGCGGGCGAGTAGCCGAAGAAGGCGGCGTCGAACCGGTCCCACCCGTCGACCCGATAGCCGACCGGGACGTACCCGTCGGCGTCGATCTCGTGTTCGGACACCCCGGCGGCGAGGAGTTCGTCGCGGCTGAACCGGGTCGCGGCGACGCCACCGTCGACCACCAACCGCCAGAACGCGTCGACGTCAGGTGCTCCGGGGAACCGGCCGCTCATGCCGATGACGGCGACGGCGTCGTCCGGGTTCATGACCGCACCTGCGCCACCGTCACGGCGTCCGCCTCGCGGGCCAGCGAACGGACGGTCGACGCGTCGAAGATCGACCGTAGCGACACCGGCATCCCCCACCGCTCCTGCGCCAGGGCGGCCACCTGCACGGCCAGCATCGAATGCCCTCCCAGCTCGAAGAAGTCGTCGTCCAGGCCCACCCGGTCCAGGCCCAGGACTTCGGCGAAGATCTCGGCGAGCCGCTGCTGCGCCGGTGACGACGGGGCGACCAGCGGCGTGGACAGCCCCGGGCGTTCCCCGGTCACGGCGGGCAGGGCGCTGACGTCGACCTTCCCGTTCGCCGTCAACGGCATCGCGTCCAGCACCACGTACGCCGCCGGCAGCATGTAGTCCGGAAGGGTGCGGCCCAGATGAGCCCGCAGGTCCGGCGGGGCCGGTGCCGCCGGACCGCCGGGGACCAGGTAGGCGACCAGGCGGGGTTCGGCGGCACCGTCCGGGTCGAGGACCACCACGGCCTCGTGCACCCCGGGATGGGTACGCAGCCGGGCCTCGATCTCACCCAGCTCGATCCGGTGGCCGCGCAGCTTCACCTGGTGGTCCAGCCTGCCCAGGTACTCCAGTTCCCCGTCCGGCCGCACCAGGGCTCGGTCCCCCGAACGGTAGAGCCGGGTGCCGTCGGGGCCGTCGACGAACCGGGCGGCGGTCAGCTCCGGCCGACCCACGTAGCCCCGGGCCACCCCGGCACCCCCGACGTGGAGTTCACCGGGTTCACCGGGCGCGACGCCGTGACCGTCCGGGTCGAGGACGACCGCCGTCCACCTGTGCAGTGGCCGTCCGATCAGGCTGGCCTCGGGCTCGGCCAGGTCGGCCGTGGTGATCCGCCGCCACGTGCTGTGCACAGTGGTCTCGGTGATGCCGTACATGTTGACGAGGGCGGGCTGCTCGTCACCGTGCCGTCGCAACCAGGGGGCGACCATGCCCGGGGTGAGCGACTCACCGGCGAAGATCAGCCACCGGAGGGTACGGACCGGTGCCGGTGCCGTGTCCTGCTCGTAGCGGGACAGTTGGCGGAACGCGGCGGGTGTCAGGTTGACCACCGTCACGCCCTCCCGGGCGAGCAGGGCGTGGAAGTCCGCAGGCGACCGGCGTACCTCGTTCGGGACGACGACCAGTCGGGCACCGTGCAGCAGCGCCCCCCACATCTCCCACACCGAGACGTCGAAGGCCAGCGACGCGAACAGGGTCCACACGTCGTCGGGGCCGAACCCGAACCGGGCGCTCGTGCTGCCCACCAGCGCCGCCACGTTGCCGTGTTCGACCATGACGCCCTTCGGCGTGCCGGTCGACCCGCTGGTGTAGACGATGTACGCGAGGTGCTCCGGCCGTACCTCCACCGGCGGGGGCGACACCACGTCGGCGGCGGCCCCGCCGTGTCCGTCGTGGACGTCGTGGACGTCGTCGTGGTCGTGGTCGTGGTCGAGGACGTGGTCGTGGTCGTGGTCGTGGTCGTGGTCGTGGTCGTCGAGCAGGATCGACCGCTCGACACCGAACGTCCGGTCCCGCTGGTCGGTGACGAGCAGGGTCGCGCCCGAGTCGCCGCAGACGAAGGCCAACCTGTCGTCCGGGTGCTCCGGGTCGAGCGGCACGTACGCCCCACCCGCCTTCAGCACGCCGAGCAGCGCGACGACCGCCCCGACCGACCGTTCGACACAGACGGCGACGGGCACCTCCGGCCCCACCCCGAGCCGGCGCAGCCGGTCGGCCAGGGCGTCGGCCCGCCGGTCCAGTTGCCGGTAGGTGGTGTCCCGGCCGTCGTGGGTGACCGCGACGGCGTCCGGCCGGGCGCGCACCTGCCGGGAGAACAGCTCATGGATGCAGGCCCGTAGTCCCGGCTCCAACCGCGTCATCATCGCTCCACGTGTTCGGGTTCGTCGGATCCGGCCGGACCGCCGAGGTCCACGACCGCCGTCGGGTCCGCCACGAGCGCCGCCAGTCGAGCGCGGTAGTCGTGCAGGAGCGCGGTGGCGGTCTCACGGGTGTACAGCTCGGCGTCGTACTCCAGTTCCAGCCGCAGCGCCGATGCGGTGGCGACTGCGTAGAGGCTCAGGTCGTACTTGGCAGTCCCCGGCGGTCGGGTCACGGTGAGGGCGGTGTCGGCGAGCCCCGCGAAGCGGACCGGAGCAGCGCTGACCTGGTACGACAACATGACAGTGAGCGGCCGTACGGTCCGGCGGGTCAGGAGGCGGGCCAGGTCCTCGAAGGGGACGTCCTGCCGTTCCAGGGCACGCCACGCCGCCTCGGCCGCAACCGCGATCAGGCGGCTGCCGGTGCTGCCGTCGGGCACCGTGACGGCCACCGGCACCATGTTGACGAAGCAGCCCACCATGTCCTGCCACTGTGGGCGCAGACGCCCGGCGGCGGGCGTCCCCACCACCACGTCGGGACGGCCCACGGCCCGGCGAAGGACCACCGCGAGGGCGGCGAGCAGCACCGCGAACGCTGTCACCCGGTGCTGCCGTGCCAGGCTGCGGACCTCCACCGTCAACCGTTCGTCGAGCGTCACGGCCACCGCGTCGCCCCGGAACTGCGGGAACCGGGGGCGGGGAAAGTCAGTCGGCAGGTCCAGCGGGAACGGCATCCCGGACAGCTCCGCGGCCCGCTCGGCGGTCGCCTTCCGTCTGGCCTGCGAGGTGGCCGCCGTCGCGTCGGCCCGCGCGAAGTCCGCGTACTGCCGGGCGGGCGGCCGGGGCGACGCCGGACCGGATCCGACGTGCCGGCCGTACCGCGCACCGAGTTCCCGGGCGAGCAGGTCGAGGGTCAGACCGTCCACGGCGATGTGCTGGAACGTGCTGATCAGGGTGTGTCGGTCGGGCGCGCGGCGTACCAGGAGGAACCTGACGGGCAGCTCCTGCTCCAGCCGGAACGGGATCCGCGCCTGTGCCTCGGCCAGCCGGTCCACCTCGGCGTCCGAGTCGACGTGGACCTGCGGCAGGTCGGCCGGCACCGCCGGGCGGACCGCCACCGACGGCACCCCGGAGCGGGCCGGATAGCAGGACCGCAGGACGTCGTACCGGGCGAGGAGATCGGTCAGCGCCGCGTGCAGGGCCTCGACGACGAGGGGGCCGGTCAGGTCGAGCCGGGTCGGCACGTTGTAGAGGGTCGAGGAGGGGGCCACCTGCTGCATGAACCAGATGCGCCGCTGGGCCCCGGAGAGCGGCACCGGCCCCGCGTCGGTGCCGGGCTCGTCGCGGTCAGCCGTCGCGGCGGCGGTACGCCCGACCAGCGCCGTCTGCACCAGGACGCCGAGGGCGGCCACTGACTTCGCGGCCGCGACCTCCCGCTGGGACACATCAATCCCGAAAACGGCGTTGATCTCACTCGCGGTATCCGCAGAAATCGTCACCGGGACACTTCCGCCGACGATTCGATGGATTTCCTCCAGCACATAGCTGGAGACTTCCAAGCATGGCTCAACCACGCGCGGCCTCCCCCCGTCACCCGCCGGAAGGGAGCCTCGCACACCTGTCTCATCTCAAGCAAGCACTTACACCCGCCAATTGATCGAGACTGGGGTGACGGTGCCGCGCCGCCGACGACCACCGGCGCAACGACGGAGCGTACACCCATGATCACCGCAGGGTCAGCTCGGCGAGGGGTGAGCAGCGTGGCCGCCAGGACATCGCCGGGCACTCCACAATCGAGCGGAGAGTGTTCGAGGCATCACTGTCCGTTTCACTCGCTCGCATGACCACCCTCGGGTGGCGCACCGCGCGGCCAGGTCTGGACCGCCAAGCGCACAGGGGGCCCAACCTCGCAGGGGCAGGCGGAATTGCCGGTCGGGTAATCACCAAGGCAGGTGGCATGAAGTCGCGACGCGTGAACCTCACTTCCGGCGGACTGACGTCGGACCTGCGCCCCCTGCGCGACCCTCTCGGCAATCCCGCTCTGCGCAGACCACTGCCCACCCGGGAGCACGACGTCAGGAACCGCCTGAACCGGGACCTGACGAGCCTCGTCGCCGCAATGCAGGCCGGCAGGGAGTCGACCGCGTGGGCGCCAGACCCCGCCCACACCGCGCCACACAATCGTCCGACATCAATATCAAATAATTGATGACGAGCAGGTGACCTGAGAGGATGTCAGGGACCACGACGACGATCGCAGAATGATCGGAAGGGGTGCCGTGTTTCGTCGGATCATCACCGTTGTCGCCCTGGGGACAGCCACGTTACTCACCTCCCAGACGGCAATTCCTGCCCATGCGAATCCGATCGCGCAGGAAGCCGCCGTGAATGGGAATTCCGCACCGGGGGCGCTCAGCCTCGACGGGACCTGGGCCTGCTCCGTGCCGAGCGGCTACGTCTGGGACCAGGTGGAGCCCACCGGAGCCTGCGGCTCGCTCTCGTACCGCTACCGGCTACGGACCCCGGTCAACGGCCTGTGGGCCTGCACGATCCCGTTCGGCTGGACGTACGACTCGATTCGGTCCACGAGCGTCTGCGGCTCGACGGGCCCGTACCAGTATCGCCTGGTGGGCTGAACGCCCAACGGATCCCGACCCACGACCCTCACGGCCGTGACCAGTGTCTTCGCTGGTCACGGCCTTGAGCGCGACGGTGCCGCCAGGGCCTCGTCCGCCCGTCGTCGACACGCGGCACCTCGGTCGGCGACGAGGTCGATTCAGGACTCGGCCCCCGTGCGCGACTCGCCGGTGGAGACCCCACCCTCCCAGCGCTGGGCGTAGCGTGCGATGGGTTGCAACGAGCGGAGAAGTTCGATGCCGCGTTCGGTGAGGCGGTAACGGATGCTCACGGGCATCGTCGGTTCGACGAGGCGGTCGACGAGACCAGCGCCCTCAAGTTCGCGGAGCCTGACGGTGAGCATGCGCCCGGAGAGCCCCTGGACACGCCTCTCGATCTCGGTGAAGCGCTCCGCGCCCAGACCGAGGGCGAGGAGGATGCCGCTGGCCCAGCGTCTGCCGACGATCTCCATGACTCCGGCGAGACGCCGGCACTCGTCGTCGTCGATGTGGAGCGCAGGACGGGTCGGACCGGATCCGGAGATACTCACTTACCGAAGGTAAGTAGGTTACCCGGTGTTTGTCAACGACGAGATGTGCCCCGGATCCTTGGTGCATACCCGATCACCTGCGCCCGCACCACTGCGGCCCGCACCACCACAGTCGAAACAATCCTGGAGGCATCATGTCCCTGCTCCGTGTCGACGCGTCCATCCGCACCGAGGGCTCCACCAGTCGTGCCCTCGCCGACATCGTCGAAGGTCGGTGGCGCGACACGGCGACCGATCCGACCGTCGTCCGCCGGGAGATCGGCACCACCCCGATACCCGGCGACGCGTGGGCGGCGGCGTTGGCCGCGTCGGCCACACCCGCCCCGGACCGCACCCCGGGTCAGCAGCGCGCCCGGGATCTCGCCGACGCGCTGGTCGACGAGCTGGCCGCAGCCGACGCCTACCTGTTCGCGGCGCCGCTGTACAACTTCGGTGTCTCCCAACACTTCAAGACGTATGTGGATCTGGTCATCGCCGACTCCCGCATGTCGCCTGAGCGCACCCCGGTCACCTCGGGCAAGCCCGGAGTGCTGGTGACCGTCCAGGGCGGGAACTACTCCCCCGGCACCCCGAAGGAGGGGTGGGACCACGCGACCTCCTGGATGCGACGGATCCTCGAAGACGTGTGGGGCATCGACCTGGAGGTCGTCACCCGCGAGTTCACCCTCGTCGGGGTCAACCCCGCGCTGGACGCGTTCACCGACCTGGCCGAGGAGATCAGGACGAACGCGGAGCACCACGCCCACCGCCACGGTCACACCCTCGCCTCCCGCCTGCGGCCCGTCCACGCGGACGCCGCGACCCGCTAGCGCCCCGGTCGTCCCGGTCGACGTCGACCGGGACAGCCCCGCCACCACCACACCCCGCCGAGGATCCGGGGTGTGCTGGTGGCCTCGGGTCACTCCGACGGATCCCTGCGGGCCGGCCCGGCGAGCGAGTAGGCGATCAGCCCACCGACGGCCAACACCGCCGCAGTCCACGTGGCGGCCCGGGTGTCTGTCGACTGGCCCTGCCACGTGGCGATCGCCCCCCAGGTGCCCTGCTGCGGATACAGGGCCGCGACGGTGGTCCAGCCCAGCGGCAGGAACCACGACCGGGCCGCACCGAACACCGTCGCGCACAGCGCCGTCAGGCCGAGCAGCCCGGCGGCGTCGCGGGTCACCAGCGCAGCCGGCCCGAACCGGGCCTCGGTGGGCAGGGTGGCGAGCAGGACCACGAGGACCACCGCCAGTCCGGCCAGCAGGTGCGCCGCACGTCGCCAGGGCCAACGCAGTGAACCGGTCCGTTCCAGGTTCTCGTCCGGACCGGCGAGGGTGGGTGCGAGCGCAGCGACCATCAACACCACGGTCAGGACGACGACCGTCGGGGCGACGTCGGGGTCCTCGGCGAAGGCCAGGCACAGCCCCCAGACCACCGCGCCGCCGCCGACCGCTGCGGCCAGAGCCAGGGGTACGCGTCGGGCCCGCAGGTACAGCAGCGTCCAGGTCACCCGGCGCTCCCGGAGAGGATCCCGACCGGGTCCTCGCAGACCAGGAGGGCGTCGCGGACCGCAGTGACCCGGGCCAGCGCCTCACCCTCGGGCAGTCGACGCAGCCGCTGCCACAGGGTGACCGCCTCGGCGTTGAGCTCCGGATCCTCCGCGAGCATGCCGGGCACCACGCCGACGTCGGACCGGGGCTCACGGCCCAGGAGCCAGGAGGCCGCCGCCCGCTCGGTGGCCGCATGACGGTTCCGGCACTTCCCGTCGTACGGGACACCCAGCCCCGCGACGATCTCGGGGACCACGGCGGCCGGGTGGGCGAGCCGCCCCCGCCTGTCGATCCGGACGTCGATGGTGACGACGCCCTCCTGAGGGGTCGCCCGGTCCTCGCCGAACCCGACCACGCCCGTGTCCTCGTGCACTGCCCTCGGCGCGTTCGGCAACTTCGCCAGCACTGCCAGTCCGTCCCGGGCCGGTGGGGTCACCGCGTCGAGCACACCGGCGTGGACCCGACTGACACACACCGTCGGGGTGTCGTCGGTGCAGACCAGCTCCCGGGCGACCGGGTCGACCGGCCAGTTGAGCACGTCCTGGTCGTGGGGGACGACAGCGGTCGCCGCCACCAGCCCGAGCAGCACCGGCACCACCGCCGCCAGCCGGGCACGCCGGCCGGCCGCGACGAACAACAGCAGACCGGTGACGGCGAGCGCGACCATCCAGATCGCCACCGCACCGCTGACCCGGCTGTCGATCGTCTGGTAGTCGTGGAACAGGCTGGTGCCGTGGACCGGCGAGATCGCCGCCGCCACCCGGTCCGGGGGCACGAGGGAACCCACCCCGACCAGCAGCACCCCGGCCACCCCCAGCGCGGGAACCGTCACCAGGGCGGGAAGGAGCCGCCCGACCCCCAGTCCGAGCCATGCCGCGGCGACCACCGACAGGACACCGACCCCGGTGACGACGACGAAGTTCACCAGGGGGAGGTACCGGGCGGTGGTGACGATCCAGGCGAGGCCCGCCACTGTCACCACCAGGTAGGCCGCCGCGAGGGTGCAGGCCATCGCCACGAGCACCGGCAGCATCCGCCGCACGGGTGGTCGGGGGGTGCTGGCGAACAGTTCACCGACCTTCGCCCGGTGCTCCCGGCGGCCCTGCCAGGCCCCCGCCATGAGGGCCAACGGCCACAAGAGGAGCAGGTACTCCCTGATGGTCATGGCCAGGGCCATCCAGCCACCCGACCACCTGCCGGTCGCCGCGTAGAGCGCCCCGACGCCGATCACCACCGTGATCAGCGCGGCACCGAGCGCGGCGGAGCGGCGCAGTTCGACTCCCAGGATGCTCATGCCGACCCTCCACGTCGGGTCGTGCCGCCGTACGGCACCACCGCTGCGATCTCGACGACCCGCTCACCACGCCCGCTCACCGGTTCGCCTCCGCCCGGTGCTGACGCAGGAGCGCCGCATAGCCCCGCTCGGCCGGGCTGTCACCGGCGTGTCCCCCGTCGCCCTGCGCGGCGAGCACCTCGGGCGTACCCCGCCACACCAGGCGTCCGGCGTTGACCAGGACGACGTCGGTGCAGGCCGCCACCACGTCCTCGACCAGGTGGGTGGAGACCAGCACGCAGCTGTCGGTGCCGAGGTCACGCAGCATCTCGCGGAAGTCGAGCCGCTGTTCGGGGTCCAGGCCGACAGTCGGTTCGTCGAGGAGCAGGAGCCTCGGATCGTTGACGATGGCCTGCGCGATACCCGCCCGACGCAGCATGCCCCCGGAGAGGGTCTTCAGTCGGGCGTCGGCCCTGTCGGCGAGTCCGACCCGGTCGACGGCCCGTTGCACGGCCCCCGGGATGTCGGCCTTCGGCATCTCCTTGAGCCAGGCCATGTAGCCGACGAACTCGCGGACGGTGAACCGTGGGTAGTAGCCGAAGTGCTGTGGCAGGTAGCCCAGGGCGCGGCGGACCGGTCGCAGCTCGCAACGGCCGTCGACCACCTGCCCGAGCAGGGTCAACCGACCGCCGGCCGGGGCCAGGACGGTCGCCAGGGCACGGATCAGGGTGGTCTTTCCCGCGCCGTTGGGGCCCAGCAGCCCGTGCACGCCGGTGGACAGGGCCAGGTCGAGGCCGTCGACGGCCAGGTGTCGGCCGGCCCGCACCTGCAACCCCTCCGCGTGGATCGGCCAGGGATGGGTGGTGGTCGCCGTCTCGGCCGTGCTCACAGCACGCATCGTCGTCGTCTCCTTCAGTGATCGCCACAGGGTGCGGTGGCAGCGTGGCCGGGTGGCCGTACCACGGGTTCGAGGGCTAGTCGGGGTGGGAGAGCCGCCGGGATCCGGTGACCCGCAGGAATGCCACGGCGGTCAGGACGACAGTGGCCACCGCCCAACTCCGCTCGGCCTCCGCCGACAGGAGCACCGGCATCCGGGTGGCGGCGATGCTGGGAGCGATCACCACGAGCGTCCAGGAGGCGATCACGCCGATCGCGGCGCGGCGTACCCCGACGAGGGTTCCCAGCAGGAGCGTGGCGGCGGTGAACGCGAGGCAGGGCAGCAGCATCAGGGCCAACGACAACCCGGTGCCGGCACCGACCAGCGCGAGGGCGGGGACGACGACCGCCAACACCGCAGCCGTACGCCGCAGCAGCATGGTCAGGCCGGCGGCGGGTGTGGTGGCGATCAGCTCCCAGGCCGGGTCGGCACGGCGCTGCCAGGCGACCGCCACGCCGGGCAGCGGGGCCAACGGTGCGACGAGCAGCACCAGCGAGGGCATCCCGACCCACAACGCGCCGAGCAGAGCGGCACACCCGAGCACCGTGACGGTCATGACCAGCCACGGCAGCAACGTGCCGACGAACCAGCGGTGGTGCAGCACGGACCAGGACCAGGACCAGCGGCGGCCGACGGGAGCCGGGGCCGCCGCGATCTCGCGGTCCAACTCCAGCGCGACCCGTGCGACGACGGCCCGGCTCTGCACAGTGGTGCTGCCGGCCAGTCGGGCGCGACAGTCGGCGCAGCCCTCCAGGTGCACCTCGATCGCCCAGACGGCGGGTTCGTCGAGCCCTGGATCCCCGGTGGCGTACCCGACGATCTGGGTGAGGCTGGGATGGGTCATGACAGGGCCTCCCGGAGGGCGACCCGGGCCCGGCGGACGCGGGACTTGACGGTGTTCTCCGGGACGCCGAGCAGCACCGAGGCCTCACGCGTCGAGAGTCCGTCGAGGACCGTGGCCCGCAGGGCGGCCCGGACCTCGGGCGGCAGGACGAGCAGGGCCTGCTCCAACTCCTGGCCGATCCGGGCCGCCATCACCTCGTCCTCGGCGGCGGGGACCGTGCTCGGCGTCAGCTGCACCTGCGGCACCTGGTCGGTACGCGCCCGGCGGCGGAACGCGTCGACCAACCGGTGGGCGGCGATGGTCCACAGCCAGCCCACGGCACTTCCCCGTGCCTCGCCGCCGCTGCCGGTCCGGGCACCGGCGAAGCCGCCCGCCGCCCGCCACACCGCCAGGTACGTCTCCTGGAGGACCTCGGCGACCACGTCGGGGTCGGCGCAGCGGCGCCGCAGGCGCACCTCCAACCACGGCGCGGTACGCCGGTAGAACTCGTCGAACGCCCGCCGGTCTCCACGGGCGACACGTCGTACGAGTTCACCCTCGTCAGCCGCGTCCTTGCCTGTTCTCACACCCGGTAAGACGACGGGCCGACCCCGATCGGGTGCAGATTCCACGTGACCGTCGTCACATCCGACCTCCACCCTGCGGCGTCACCTCACGGGACGAAGACCTCGTTGAGGTCGCCGTACAGGCGCTGCTCGGTGAACCTGCCCTCCCCGTCGACGGTCGCCACGACGGCCCCGGGGTTGTCCAACACCTTGCCGTTCTTCAGGAAGTACTTGATCCGGATCTCGATGAAGGCGGTGCGGGTGCCGTCGGCGTCGGTCGTCTCGAAGAAGGTCACCACGTCGTGCTTGATGCTGTCGCAGCAGTCCAGGACGTACTGGATGGACGATGCGGCGGCCGCCCTGCCGTACACCGGCTCGGCGTTTGCGAACGTCAGCTTGACGTCCTCGGTCATCAGCTCGCACGCCTCGGGCAGCTTACCGCCGTCGATGAGCGCGTAGTACTCCTCGACGAGGCGTCGGGCGGGCGTCGGGACGGTCATGGTCTCTCCTCGGGTGAACGGCGTACAGGGGACGGACTGAGCTTCGCGGACGGCTTCACGATCGACAGTGACCATGGTCACGAGTTGCGACGCAGGGTTCGGGGCGGGCCGCCGACGCTGTCGGAACCCGCCGGACCGGTGCCGAGCAGGCAAAACCGTCCGTTTGGTCGATCATGAACCACTCCGGGACGGTTAGGGTTTGGCCCGAATGCGCCGACGGTCCCGCTTCGCCGTGACGACGACCCGTGCGGCCCCACCCGACGGAGGAGGACACATGCTCGACGCGGACCATCCGGTGCACCGCCTCTCGCCCGGCGCGCGGTCGGCATGGGGGTCCACGCTGTTCGCCGCCCTGCCCCCGCAGTTGACGGCGAGCCTGCTGGAACGGGCCGTGGAGGTCACGCTCGCGCCACGTGAGGTGTTCTACCCCGGGGCGCACCACGCCGAGACGCCACTGTGCGCCGTCGTCGTCGACGGCCTGCTCCGCTTCTACCTCACCTCTCCGGACGGCCGAGCCATGACAGTGCGGTACGCAGGCCACGGCCAGCTCGTCGGCGTACGGCGGATAGCGATGGGCCTGGTTCCCGCCTCGAGCCCGCCACCGGAGGAGACGGCTGTCAACGGCGAGGCGTTGCAGACCAGCCGGATCCTGACCCTTCCCGCGACAGTGGTGGCTGCCGCCGCCCGCAACAACGCGACACTGTCCGGTGCCCTGGCCCGAGAGATCGCCGTCCAGGCCGTGCACGACCGGGAACTCATCGCGGCGAACGTGTTCCGCCCCATCCGGGAACGAGTGGCCCGCCACCTGATCAACCTGGCGACCCGGGAGGGCCCGGACCTGGTCGTCCACGCGAGCCACCAGGAGATCGCGAACGCCATCGGATCCGTACGCGAAGTGGTGTCGCGTTCGATGTGTCGGTTCCGAGCCGAAGGGCTCGTCGAACGCCGGCGGCGCCGCCTGGTCCTGACGAACCCGGCCCGGCTGCACGCCGCCGCGATCGACGGACACCCCTGTCAGACGGCGGTGTAACCGCCGTCGACGACCAGGTTCGCCCCGGTGACGAAGCCGGCCTCGTCGGAGGCCAGGAACAGGGCCGCCTGTGCGACGTCCTCCGGCTCACCGAGACGCTTGATGACCTGACGCTCGATGAAGGAGTCCAGCACCCCCGGCACGTCGGCCATGGCACTGGTGGCCGGCGACATGATCAGCCCAGGGCTGACGGCGTTGACCCGGATGCCGTGCGGCCCGCCCTCGTTGGCCAACTCCCGGGTCATGCCGATGATCCCGTGCTTGGTCGCCGCGTGGGCGAAGCCGCCGGGGGCGGAGCGGATCGCACTGATGCCCTGCATCGAGGCGACGTTCACGATCGAACCGCCGCCACGAGCGACGAGGTGGGGCCAGGCCAGCGCCGTCACGTGGAAGACGACGTCCAACTCGTTCTGGAGGGTGAACCGCCACTCGTCGACGGTCATCTCCGCGATCGACGCGAACCGGGGTGCTGAGGCGTTGTTGTAGAGGATGTCGATACCGCCGTGCTCGGCCACCACCGCCGAGACCCAGTTTCCGACAGCGTCCCGATCGGCGAGGTCGAGCGGATGCGTCGACGTCATGACGCCGCCGGCCGCCCGCACCATCTCGACGGTCTCCTCCGCCCCCTCCGTCTTGAGGTCACAGCCGACGACCGTCGCACCCTCCCGCGCGAACAGGAGGGCCGCCGCCCGCCCCTGACCGCCGCCGGTCCCCGTGATCACCGCTACTTTGCCTGCCAGTCTGCCAGTCATCGGTCGGACGCTAGAGCCCACGGCGACCCCCGACAGTGACTTCGGTCCGTCACGATCGACGTCGGTGGCTTCGAGCGGCTGTGGGTGAGGGCGGAGGTCGGTCGATCGGAGCGTCCAGCGGGCACCGGGCCGGTGGCCGGACGTCCTCACCTTCGCCGACCGGCTGCCTGCGGGGACGGGCTCCGGCGCCGGGGGACGCCGGCGTCGACGGCGGAGGCGGTCGGGTCGACGGACGGTTGTCGGGGCGAGGTGAGAGCAGCGACCTCTGCGACCTGTGCGACCTGCGCCGAGGAGGTCGGTGACGTGGGGCTCGTCCGTCGTGACGTCCCGGCTGCCGTCGCCGAGCCCACCGCCGTGGCGGTGAACCGGGGGTCCCGGTCCAGTGGTGTGCACAGGGCGGCCTTGTTCAGCACGGTGCCGAGATCCGGCTTGTCGCGCCAGTCGTAGCGGGCATGGTCGATCGCGTAGCAGTAACTCACCGCCCGGTGCTGGGCGACGTCCTGCATCGTCGCCCCGGGAACGCGCAGGTCCTCGGTTGAATTGCTCGTTCGCAACCACTCCTTGCCGATGTACTTCCCACCCTCGGCGAGGAGGTTTCGCCCGAGCGCCGTCGTCTGATGCAGTGAGACAGCGGCGTGCACCTGTTCCCATGAGTAGTTGAACGCGCCGGTCACCGTCGGCAGACGCGTCCAGGCGTCGACGGCTACGGACTCGGGACGGTCCGGGTCGCCAAGGAACAGCAACGCGTGGTTGCGGTGGGCCCTGGGCAGGGTCTCGTCGGTGGCCTCGAGCTTCTTGGTGGTCAGGAGGTCACCGACATTGCGTTCCCTGTCGTAGAGGAGCGCGTCGGCCCTGGTAAATGCGAGGGCCGTCACGTCGTGGCATTTGGCCTCGCGGGTGCGGAGCGCGAGGAACGCCTTCTGTCCGTAGAGCGTGTCCATGTCCGGCACGTCAAGTCTGACCTTCGGGTCCGAACGGACCCTGATGGCCTTCCAACACCTGCCCTGAGTCCCTATGAAATGGTCGGCCTGGTTCGTGAGGTTGACGACCTTCCGCGTCCAGTCGGCGATGCCCTCGCCGACGGCCGTCCTCGCCCGGCGTAGTGCGTCCTCCTGGTCCCCGACCGACCGCAGGAGGTCGCCCACCTCGGTGAGCAGGAGACGGTCGTCGCCGCTCACGCGGTGGAGCAAGGTGTCGACGGAGCCCCGGAGGCGGACAACCTCTCCCCGAACAACACCCGGTGGAGGGCGACCCGAGTCTCGTCCAGAACCTTCTGGTGATGGGCGACCTGATCCGGCCGGACGACTTCCTGGGGCACGTTCCACTCCCTGCGCTCGACAGTCGAGATCAATCTAACGTCGTCCCCACCCCCCGCTCCGGCTTCCGTAGCCTTGGGCTGGTGACATCGGTACGGGAGCGGATCAGGGCCATCGTCGCCGGGAACGTCGACTACGAGGCGGGGCTGGACGCGCTGACCGTCACCCCGTCGGCCGAGGTCGACCCGGAGCTGACGGCGGCGAAGGACGAGGCGTTCGGGCGGCTGTGGCGGGGCGGATGGCAGCCGGCCGAGCTGCACCGGGTGGTCGTCCGGCGGGGCCGACCGCACCACGCCGACCTGGTGACCGACGCCGTCGCCGCGCACCTGCGACAGTTTCCCCAGGCCACGGTCGACGGGCGGTGGCTGGCCCAGGCGGACACCCTCGGCGCTCGGGTCTGGTGGACCGCCGACGCGACGTACGTCGCCGAACTCGCCGCGCGTCGGCGGCTCGACCGGGTGGCCGTACTCGATCTGCTGTTGGGTCTGCTCACCGTCCTGGCCGCCCTTCCGCGCATCGAGGTCCTCGTCCCCCCATCCGGGTCCGCCGTCGCGCCGACCGACCTGGCGGGGGCCGCCGGGTCGCCCCGGATCGACGCCCGGCTGCTGGACCGGGTACGGGCCCTGCTCGCCAAGGCGGAGTCGACGACGTTCCCGGCCGAGGCGGAGGCGTACACCGCGAAGGCCCAGGAGTTGGTCACCCGGCACAGCCTGGACGAGGCGCTACTGGCCGCGCGGGGCGGTGACGCGACGCCGGTGGTGCCGCACGCGCGGCGGGTGGGCGTGGACCACCCGCACGAGAAGGAGAAGGCCACCCTCCTGGACGCCGTCGCCCGAGCCAACCGCTGCCACACTGTCTCGTCACCGGAACTGGCGTTCAGCACCGTCTTCGGTTTCGACTCCGACATCGACGCCGTCGACCTGATCTACACCTCCCTGCTGGTGCAGGCGCACCGGGCGATGGCCCAGGCCGAACCGGCGGGCGGCAAGGCCGGTCGGAGCCGTCTCCGGGCGTTCCGTCAGTCCTTCCTGGTGGCGTTCACGGTCCGGATCGAGCAACGGCTGGCCGGCGCGGCCCGGCTGGCGCTGGCGCAGGCCACCGGCGGTGGCGACGGGAACGGGGGAACCCGCCCGGCCGACCTGCTGCCGGTGCTCGCCTCCCGGGACGAGCAGATCCGCGAGACCATCCGACAGGTCTTCCCGCACACCGTCCGGGTCCGCGCCAGCCGGGTGGAGAGCCGCGAGGGCTGGGAGTCCGGTCGGCAGGCCGCCGACCGGGCCACCCTGCCGACCGACACCGAACGGGGTCGATAGCCGCACCGGGTTCCGGCGGGACGAGAGCGGACCGTCGATGGGGTGCGATGGTTGCACGATCCCCGCCGGGTCGATCCCGCCGTCCTCGACCGCCACTGTGGGGCGGGCCGTCGGGGACCGTCACGCCGGTTCGGGTACGCCTCCGGGCTCACCGTCGTCGGGCATCGGCTCCACCGGCGCGTCGGGGAGACTGTCGGGCGTCCCCGGAAGCAGTTCCTCGGCGGTGTCCGGCACGGGCTCACGCGGGTCGAGGGGCGGATAGACGTCCGGATCGAGGTCAGGATTGGTCATCGGCTGATTATCCGTCAGGGTCGTCGTCGCCGCCCCTCGACGCGGAAGGCCCCCGCTCGCGGGTCGGGGCCTTCCGCAGAGCAGGCGGCAGACGCCCGGCCCGCGATCCCCGAAAGTTTCGAGGAAGTAGCGGGAGCAACGCGATCCGAATTTGGTCGCGCCCCTCCCGCGAGGGGTGTCACCCTGCTCTGCGCCTCCGCCCGACGACATGCCACCGGCCGCGACCTGCGCACTCCTCGATCCGCCCTTCCATGGATGGCCCGAAAGTTGCGGGCGTATTTTCGAAATACATTGACGTTCGTGAAATCTTCCTGAAATACTCCAGCATCAGCAAGACCGATGCCACCCCTCGGTGAGGGCTCCAGGGCATCACCCCGATCGCACCGTAGGTCCGGATTGTGCTGCCCGGTTCACTGACACCGGACCCGGAAGGAGCGTCAGATGATCAAAGGTTCTCCCCGACCGCTCACCGGTTCGAGACGAATGCGCGTAGCACTCGTCCTCTCCGCCGTGGGCATGCTGGCGATGGCAGGTGCCGTCGTCCTGCCCGGCAACGCAAGCGCCGCGAGCACCCTGGGCGCCTCTGCGGCCGAGCGAGGCCGGTACTTCGGCACCGCCGTGGCGGCCAACAGACTGAACGACTCGGCGTACACGACCATCCTGAACCGCGAGTTCAACCAGGTCACCGCCGAGAACGAGATGAAGATCGACGCGCTCCAGCCACAGCAGGGACAGTTCAGCTACGGCAACGCCGACCGCATCGTCCAGCACGCCCGCAGTCGGGGCATGCAGGTCCGGGGCCACACCCTGGCCTGGCACTCGCAGCAGCCCGGCTGGATGCAGAACATGTCCGGCACCACGCTGCGCAACGCCATGCTCAACCACGTCACCCAGGTCGCCACCCACTTCCGCGGTCAGATCGCCTGGTGGGACGTCGTCAACGAGGCGTTCCAGGACGGTTCGAGCGGCGCCCGCCGTGACTCCAACCTCCAGCGCACCGGCAACGACTGGATCGAGGCCGCCTTCCGGGCCGCCCGGGCCGCCGACCCGAACGCCCAGCTCTGCTACAACGACTACAACACCGACAACTGGAACGACGCCAAGACCCAGGCCGTCTATCGGATGGTCCAGGACTTCAAGAACCGGGGCGTCCCCATCGACTGCGTCGGCCTCCAGTCGCACTTCACCGGTGGCTCGAACTACCCGAGCAACTACCGCACCACGCTGTCCAGCTTCGCCGCACTCGGCGTCGACGTGCACATCACCGAGCTGGACATCCGCAACGCGCCGACCGACGCGTACCGCAACGTGGTCAACGACTGTCTCGCCGTCGCACGCTGCAAGGGCATCACCGTCTGGGGCATCCGCGACTCCGACTCCTGGCGCTCCAGTGAGAACCCGTTGCTGTTCAACGGCAGCGGCCAGAAGAAGCCCGCATACGACGCCGTCCTCACCGCACTGAACAGCGGCACCGGCCCGAACCCCACGACCCCGCCGCCCACCGGGAACCCGACCACTCCCCCGCCCACCGGTGGTCAGTGCACCGCCACGATGACGCCCGGCCAGTCCTGGGGAGACCGCTACAACACCTCGGTGACGGTCAGCGGGGCCAGCACCTGGACGGTGGTCGTCGCCATCACCTCCCCGCAGAAGATCTCCGCCACCTGGAGCGGCAGCCCCACCTGGGACGCCAGCGGGAACGTGATGACGATGCGCTCCGACGGCAGCGGCAACACGTTCGGCTTCACCACGATGACGAACGGCAACTCCACCGCACGTCCGCAGATCAGGTCCTGCACCTCGGGATGACCCGACCTGACCGTCGGCCGTGCGGGTGGGTGCACGGCCGACGGTTCCCCACCGTCGGATGACGACGAGACCGCTCGGGCGGTGCGCGGACGTACGCGACGTCCCCGCACCGCCCTCTCGTACGAGCCCTCGACCTGTTGTGTCGCGTCTGGCAGGCGGAGGTACTGGGGGATGGACATCGACGAGCTTGCCGCAGAGTTGATGGAGCGGATAGGGCTTTCCCTCGCGCCCGGCTACCTCGTCTGCCGTTCCGCCGCCGGGGACGGCCGTGAGCAGGCGGTGCTGGAGCTGGCGGCCCAGGTGGCCGGTTCCCACGCCGAACACATCCCTGCTCGTCCGGACCTCGATGGTCCACTTGGCCGATCTGCTCGAGCAGCGCGGTGAGACGCGAGGCAGGGGCTACCTCGCGTCTGTGACGCTCCGCGATCTCGCCGCCCCGGCGCTGCGGCCCGAAGACGATCACCGACCCGTACCGGCGGTGAGGCCCAGCCCCGGGACCTGCCCGGGGAGGGCCGACACGATCCGACCACCGGCCCTAACATGAACCCCCATGGATCATCGGGTGGCGCGTCGGGTCGGACGGGTCGGCGCCCTGATCTCCGCCCTACTGGGTCTGCTCTGCGCTGGACTGCCCTGGGCCCTGCTCCACTCCACGGAAACCGTTCCCGGGTACGACATCTCCATGGCCTCGTGGGGGCTGATGGGTGGCCGTCACCCCTACCTGCAAGTTCAACTGGACACCGCCTTCGGTTTCCTGGCGACGGCTCCGTTCGCCGCCGCTACCTGTGGTGTCCGAGGAGGCTGCGGCCGATACGTCGCTGCCGTGGCGATGTCGTTGCCCGCCCTCCTCTTCGGATTCGTCGCGTACCTGGGCATCATCCACGACGATCCGCACAACGCGGAACGTGAGCAGGCCCAGCAGGTCGCGGCCGTGATCTTCGCGGCGCTGGCCCTGGCCTTCCTGGCAGCGACGATCGCGCTGCTTCGCCGGGCGTACCACCTGCACAACCTCCTCGCGGCCGGCATCCTGGTGGCGATCGGGGTGCGCCACCTGGTGACGGTGGCCCTCGTGGCGATGGCACCGGGCGAGGGCGCCGACCTGGTGGCCGGGGCCTGGCTGCCAGGGGTCGGCACGCTCCTGGCCGGTGGGTTCGCGGCGCTGGCCGCGACCGGGACAGCACGGGCGCTCGCCCCCGATCCACAGCGGGACGACTCGATCCTGTCGCTCGGCCGGCTGGCCGGCGGCTCCTCGGCGGCGGCGTGGGACGACGGCCGGGCGATCTCGCTGATGAGACAGTGCGGGCTCGTCGGAGTGGTGATGCTCGGGCTCGCCGCGCTGGTAGGGCTCGTGATCAGCACCACCCCGGCCCGCGTACCGAGCGGCCCCGGTTTCCCCAGCGGGGTCCCCGGGCCACCGGGTCAGCCGCCCCCGCCTCCGCCGCCACCCGCCCCGCCGATGGGCGCACCCCGATGACCCCCCGGGATCCGACACGGGTGCGGGCCCTGTGGAGGTGCGTCCTCGTCGCCACGGCGATGTCCGGCTCCTACGCCCCGGCTCTGCTCATCGACCTCCTGCGGCCCAGGGCGAGCGCTGACGACCCGGCTCTGGGGCTCTTCTCACCCTTCATGCCGACGGTGCCGAAGGTGGCATTCTGGGCGGTGCTCTGCGGCTGGGCGGTGGCGGCGATCGCGGCGGCGGCCACTGCGGCGGTGCCCGCCCTCCGCCCGGGGCGGACCCCGATCGGGCAACTCACGGTCCTCGGCACCCTGGTGATGTCGCTGGCCGTCTGGCCGGTCCACGTCATGGCGACCAACCTGCCGGAACTCCTCCTTGTCGTTCCCACCACGGCGGCGGGGTTGTGGTTCGCCCACCGGTCGCAGCGGCATCACCGCATGCCGGGCCGTCTCCTGCTCGGGGCCTTCGCCTGGGGGGCACTGCCCGCGATCGGCCTCGCCGGGGCGATGAACACCCTCTACCTGGACTACGCCCCCGCCTACCTTCAGGAGGCCGGCAACCTCCTGTACCTGCACAACCGGGTTTACGCCGGTGCGGCGTTCCACGCCGGATTCGTCGAGGAGGCGGCGAAGGGTGCCGGAGTGGCGATCGCACTGCTGTTGTTCCGGCGGCACACCGCCGGGATGGTGTCGGGAATCGCCCTCGGAGCTGCCGTCGGGTTGGGCTTCAACTTCACCGAGTCGATCGAGTACCTGAGCTCGGCCACCGGCTCCGCCGCCGGCTTCCAGCACTGGATGCGGCAGACCGTCGGACTGATGGCCGCACACACCGCGTTCAGCGCCGTACTCGGGGCAGGTCTCGGCCTCGCCTCCCAGATGGATCGGACCCGGGGCCGGGCGTTCGTCGTCACCTGCGGGTTCCTCGCGGCCGCCGGCTCGCACGCCGCCAGCAACGTCGTCTTCCGCTGGTACGGCCAGATCGGTGCCGACCTGGTCGGGGCCGGCCCGGCCGTCGACACGGTCCTGATGTCGCCGGTGGTGCTGATCCTGGTGCAGGGACCATGCGTACTCATGGTCGCCCTGTTGCTGCGGCACGGACTTCGTGAACAGGCCGAGGGCATCGCGGACGTCCTGCTCGCGGAGGCCCGTTCCGGCACCGGCACCGTCACACCGGTCGAGGTACCGATGCTGATCGTCCCGGCCCGCCGCTTCTGGCTCCGGGTGACCCTCCTGCGCAGGGCCGGACGAGATGCATACCGGGCCGTCGTGGCCGTCCAGCGCGCGCAGCTCACGCTCGCGACCCACCAGTGGCTGTCCTCGCAGGGCCGCGTCCCGCCCGACCCGGCGGAGGAGCACCGACTGCGGGTACGGATCCTCCGCCGGCGCACCCGTCAGGCCGAGCTGCTCTCCGCGGTGGGGGTGACAGGTCGATGAGTTCGATCAGCCGTCTTCTCGTTCTCCTATCCACTGTCGCTGTCACAGTGCTCGTCCAACCGACGGCTGCCTGGGCGGCCTGCAGCGTCTCCTACCAACCGGCTGTCGACCCCGGGAACGGATGCTCCGGCACGGCGGCGACCACCGCCGCCCTCACCGTCTGGACCACCGCGATGATCGCCGTGGCGGCGAGCGCGGCCCACGCCTACCGCTCGGGGGCGAAGTCGGCCCAGGAACTGGAGGAGATTCTCGAAGCCCTCGCCCAGCACCCCTTCGCCGTCCGGCTGGTGTTGCAGGCATCCGGAGACGCGAGCGCTCCCCCGATGTCCACCAGCAGCGGCACGAAGCTGCCGTGGGATCAATCTCTGACTGGTGTTCCCGGCGGATCGCCCACCGGTCCACGTACCAGGATCCTGCCGGATGCCAACGAGGTGAACCGCCGGTCGCTGGAACTGGAGAACCAGTGCGCCGACCTGCTCGCCGGCAAGGGCTATCAGGTGCACCAGAACCCGACCAGACAGCAGGTCGCGCAGGCGCGCCTCCACACCGGTGACACCGGCGATCCCGGCAAGGAGCCCGACTACCTGATCGAAGGACACGTCTTCGACTGCTACTCCCCCACCTCGCTCAAGAATGTACGAGGGGTCTGGAAAGAAGCCGTCAAGAAGTTCGAAAAGGGACAGACCCAACGTGTGGTGATCGACCTGCACGACTGGCTGGGCGACCTCACCGCCCTGCAGAGGCAGTTCGACGACTGGCCCGTCCCCGGAATGAGGGAAGTCGCTGCGGTGACCCGAGAGGGTGCGATCATCCAGATCGTGCCGCGACGAGGAGAACAGACACGATGAGCATCTGGTACCGGCTGACTCTGGCAGGCGACATCCCCCTCCGCCAGGTGGCAGACCTCGCCGCCCCGCACGCCTGCGAAACCACCTTCCCGCCCGACGGCGGCGTTCTCACCTCCGACCTCTACGACGAGTGCGGCTACCTGGTCAGCATCACCTCCGGTGACAACGGCTACTACGACGCCGAAGACGACGACGGCACCCAGTGGGAATGGGAGCCCGAGCGGTACGTCGACATCGACTTCGACATGAGCAAGGACGATCGCGCGGACGGCGGGGAACTGAACGTGGTGACCACAGTCGCCCGCGTGCTCGCCGCCCGCCCCGAGGACGCAGCGTTGGTCCTCAACGGCAACTGGGTCCTCCTCACCCGCGTCGCCGGGCAGGTCCGCCAGCACAGGCCGCAGTGGTGGGAGACGTACGGCCTCGGTCACCTCGTCCCTCACTAGCCCGATCCGTGGCGTGGTCGGCGGGGAGGCGGTAGTCCGACCGATGGGGCGTACGTCGGGATGTGGGTGACCGCTGACGGCCACATCCGGCAGACACTGCTGCCGAACGGCCGACACGACGAGGCCCGGGGTGACCGGGAGAGCGTCTACACGGGTTCCTACCGGATCGTCGGGACCCGGATCGAGTAGGTCGGCGCACCGGCGAACGACGGAGCACCGGTGAGAACGACAGTGCCACAGCCGCCCGGCCTGCGCGATGTCGCCAGCCGCATCGGAGTGCTCCGACCCCCAGTTGAATGTCGTGTCGGCACGGTCGACTTTCGTCCATGATGGACCTGAGGATGACACGTGACACGGGCGACCGACGTCGACGTGCGTGGTGCGGGCAGTGGTGGCCGACTCGGAGGTGCGATGACCTATCGGTTCGTGACGGAGCGACTCGACTACTCCGACCTGGCCGGCGGGGCGGTGCTGCGTTCGGCACCGGGCCATCCGGGCTTTCCCGTCCGCCTCGCATCGGAGGTGTTCCTCCGCGCATGGCACACCCTGGGACGGCCCCGGTCTCTGACCGTGTGGGACCCCTGCTGCGGCAGCGGGTACCTGCTGACCGTGCTGGGCCTGCTGCATCGGGACAAGATCGCGGGGCTCGTCGCCTCGGACATCGCCGACGGCCCGCTCCGGCTCGCACGAGCCAACCTCGCCCTCCTGACCGCCGAGGGCATGCAGAAGCGGACAGCCGAGCTGGAGGACATGTCTCGCCGGTTCGGCCGACCCTCCTACACGCAGTCCGCCGAAGCCGCACGGCGTCTGCAGGAAGTGCTGGCCCGCAGCGGCGGGGACCTCGGCCACGTCGTCGGACAGGCCGACGCCCTCGACCGCCAGCAGGTCACCGACCTGTTGACCGACATGCCGCCGCCGAATCTCGTGTTGACCGACATGCCGTACGGCGAACAGACCTCATGGCTGGGCCCGCACCAGGAGAACAGCATCCCCGGACTGCTGGGGACGCTCGCGTCGGCGCTACCCCCCGACACCATGATCGCGTTGACGACCCGAGGGCGCCGCGTCGGGCTGCCAGAAGGTGTCCGGGCTACCGCCCGGTTCAGGATCGGAACGCGGGCGACAGCCCTCGTTCGCCTCAAGGATCTTCAACCTGCGGTGGTCGGTGCACCCGAACGGTAACGCCACTCGGCCCGCGCCCCACCCACAGGAGCCGGTCCCGGCACACGAGGTGTGTCACTCGGCGGCGAGTTGCTGCGCCTCGAAGAGCTCGTCGCCGTACCTGATGCTCCATTCGGCGAGTGCGCGCATCGGCCCGTCGGTGAAGGTCCGGCCGAGGGGCGTCAACGCGTAGTCGACCCGAGGAGGTACGGCGGGGTACGACCGCCGTTCGGCCAGGCCGTTGGCGACGAGCCGGTGCAGCGCCTCGGTGAGGGCCTTGTCGCTGATGCCCCCGATCTTCGCTCGAAGCGTACGGCGACGACACGGGCCTGCGGTGAGAGCGGCCAGCACCACCGGATCCCAGACGTGCGTCAACAGATCCGTTCCCATTCGTAGGCGGCAGTCCGCCACGAAATCCGCGCAGCCGCCCTCCGTCTCCCGGGACATCCCGACATCGTGTCACGCCCGACGCGCACCGGGTGGTGCGTGACGCACCGATAGGTGCACGTCGACGTCCCTACGGTCTGACTCCATGCGTATCGGAATTCTCGGCACCGGAACCCTCGCCACGGCCCTCGCCACCGCCTGGACCCGGGCCGGACACGACATCGGCATCGGCGGCCGTTCGGCAGAGCGAACGCAGGCCTCGGCGAGAGCGTCCGGCGCGCAGCCCCGGCGGCTACCAGAGGTCGCCGTGGACGCCGACGCCGTCCTGCTCTGTGTGCACTGGGAGGGCGTCGCCGACATCCTCACGGCAGCCGGTGGCCCAGCCGGATCGCTCACCGGCATACCGCTGATCGATCCGACGAACGCCGTCGACCACGGCGTCGGTGTGCTGCGGACGGAACCCGGACGGGCGGTCGCGCAGCACGTCGCCGCACTCGCCCCCGGCGCTCACGTGGTCAAGGCGCTGCACCTGTTCCCGTCGACGCGGTGGACGACGCCCGCCCCGTCACCGGTGACCGTCGCGATGTGCGGGGACGACCCGCGAGCACTGGAGATCGTCGGCTCGCTCGTACGCGACCTCGGGGGTGTTCCGGCGGTGGTCGGCGGCCTGGACCGTGCGCGCCAACTGGAGGAGGTGGCCGGGTTCGTCATCGCGCTCGCGTTCGCCGGCGTCGATCCGCAGTCGGCGATCCCCGCCGTGCCGTCCTCTCCCCCGGACGGCAGCACTGCCCGGCCGACGTGATCCGGGTACGACTCGCAGCCCCGGACGACCCAGGGCCGGACCGGTCCGGACATCCGAGGCCGTCAGGGTGCCGCCGAACTACCGTTCGGCCTGGTGCCGTTGGTAGTGGCGGGCGACGCGGGCCCGGTTGCCGCAGGACGGTTTGCACCACTGTTGGCGCGCGTGGTCCTGGAGGAAGTAGCGCACGCAGCGTGGTGCCGGGCAGGCGCGGAGCCGTTGCCGGTCGGGGCCGGCGAGGAAGTCGGCGGCGGCGCGGGCCAGCGCCGCGGTGAGCCGGGTCCGTAGCGGCGCCGGGGGCGGGTGCCGGGTGAGGGTGGGTGCCGCGTCGTCGGGCCAGTGCAGTCGTGGGCTGGTGGGTAGCGCTCCGGCGGCGTCGTTGAGGTGTCGTACCGCGTCAGCCGGGGTGAGCAGTGACGAGTGGTCGGCCCGGCTGGGTGGGGCCGGCGCGACCGCGCGGGCCAGGAGGGTGCGTACGGCGCGGCGCAGCGCCACCACGTCGAGCCGGGTCTGTTCGTCGGGCAGGTCGGTGGGGGGTGCGAGGTCGTCGTCGTGGCGGCGCAGCGGTTCGGCCTGCTCGGACAGCCAGCGGGCGAGCCCTGGGGTGTCGGCGAGGTCGTCGGTCACGCCGCCGTCGCCGTCGTGCCGGATGGTGCCGGCCAGGGCGAGCGTGAGCTGGCTGGACATGGGTCTCCCGTCGTGGTGTCGGTTGTGGATCTCCAGGATGCCAGTGTAGCTTCCCTAATGCTCAAGTCGGCTAGTTCCATTAGGGGGAATCGTGCTGACCATCGCCCACCTCAGCGACACCCACCTCGACCACCACCCGCGCTCAGCGGAGCGGACCACCCGGGTCATGGACTACCTGCACCACCTGGCCCGCCCGGTCGACGCCATCCTGATCACCGGGGACATCGCCGACCACGGGCAGGTGTCCGAGTACGAACTCGCCGCCGAACTCTTCGCCTCCCCACACCCGGTGCTGGTCTGCCCCGGCAACCACGACGTGCGCGACGCGTACCGCAGAGGGCTTCTGGGCGAGACCGGCGGCGGTGACCGCCCGATCAACAGCCGCCACGACCTCGCCGGCACCACCTTCCTGCTCGCCGACTCCAGCGTCCCGGGGCGCGCCGACGGGCACCTGGACGAGGAGACGATGACCTGGCTTGGCGACCAGCTCGCCTCCACGGCGGCCGACGTACCCGTCTTCGTCGCCTTCCACCACCCGCCGGTCGCCCTGCACCACCCGGTCATCGACGACTCCCGGCTGCTCCCCGCCGACCCGCTCGCCGACCTGGTCGCCGACCACCCGCAGGTCGTCGCCGTGCTGACCGGCCACTTCCACACCGCCGCCGCGAGCACCTTCGCCGGCCGTCCCCTGCGCATAGCGCCGGGCGTGGTCTCCACCCTGCGGATGCCGTGGGAGGGCGACGGGCCGCTCACCGACAGGCAGCAGCCACCCGGCGTCGCCTTCCACGTGTACGACGACGCGGGGCTGCTCACCACCCACTACCGTGTGGTGGTCTGACCGGGGTCGGCGCGCCAGGCGTCCGCTCCGCACTGAAGTGAGCACCACCGTCCGGTCGGTCGCCCGACCCGGAAGGAGAGGGACAGGCAGAATGCGGAGCGTGCGCGATGCCACCGACCCCCTCCGGCCGCCGACCCACCGCGCGGCCCGCACCGTGACCGAGGTCTTCGCGCCCGCGCTGTTGGCTGCGGCGATGCCGATCGTCATCGGCTTCCACAGCACCTCACCGTCTCGCGTGGGCCTCGCCTGGGGACTCGTCGGCGCCCTGTTCTGCAGCGTCGTCCCGAACACCCTGATCTGGTGGGGGGTACGCCGGGGCCACCTCACCGACCACCACATCCGGGTACGCGCCCAGCGTAGGACGCCGCTGATGTTCGGCCTGGTCTCCGTCCTGGTCGGGCTGGCCCTGATGGTCGGCCTCGACGCCCCGGGACCCGTCACCGCGATCGTCGTCGTGATGTTCGCACTCGGCCTGGCGGTGACCGCCGTGAACCTCGTGTGGAAACTCAGCATCCACGCGGCGGTCGCCGCCGGCTCGGCCGGCATCCTCGTGATCGAATTCGGCCCCGTGCTCCTCGCGTCGCTGCCCGTCGTGGCGCTCGTCGGCTGGTCGCGCGTCCGCCTACGTGAGCACACCCTCGGCCAGGTGATCGCCGGCACCGTCGTCGGCGGGCCGGTCGCCGTGGCGGCCTTCCTCGCCCTGCGGTGACCCCATTCCGGGTGGGCGGCCCGGCTCGATCACCGGCCGGGGCCGGTCACCGTTGCGGAACACGGCCGCCGACGCCCGGTCGGTGGGGCCGAGGCCACACCGTGGAGTGATGTCGGAGTTTTGGCGAAAAGTCAGGACGGGCGGCTGCCGACAATGTCGGCCCGCGACGCCTCGGGCGTGTCGGACTGTCGACGTCCTACGGTCCTCTGGTGCCCCCGGACGTCGGGGCTCCCCCACCGGCCCGAACTGCGACGGGACCGTCGTCGGACCACTCGCCCCGACGGCGTACCGGCGGGTGTGACAGGTAGCCGTACTCACCTCCGGGAGGTACCGCCATGCCGACAACGGACCACTCCACCCAGTCACCCGGAGACTCCGAACCAGCAGCGCAGGACTCCGTGCTGCCGGAGCTGCGGGAGATGTGGTGGGAGACCGGGGTACGGGCCCGGGCACAGGCCGGCCTGTTCGCCGTCTTCTCCGAGCTGCCCCGCCTGGTCTGGGCCGCCCTCACCGTGAGCTGGCGCGCCGACCGGATCCGTACCTCGGTCGTGGCGGCGACCACTGTGGGAGCGGGGGTGATGTCAGCGTTCGGGCTCCTCGCCGCCCAACGGGTCCTTGTCGAACTGTTCGCCGGTGGACCCACCCCCGACAAGGTGGTCGCCGCCCTCCCCGCCCTCGCCGCCCTCGCCGCGGTGACCATGTTGCGCGCCGGAATGGCCACCGCCATGGGGTACGCGCAGAACGGGCTCAGCCCGAAGGTCGACTGCGAGGTCGAACGCCGACTGTTCGAGGTGACCACCGCCGTACGGCTGGAAGCGTTCGACGCCGACGCCTTCGCCGACGACATGGAACGGGCCTCCCGTGGCGCGGACTCCACCACCGGACTCGTCCAGTCCTCGATGAACCTGCTCGCCGGGGTCGCCGGGGTCCTCGCCATCGCCGTCGCCGTCGTCGTCATCCACCCGCTGCTGCTGCTCGCCCTGCTCGTCGCCACCGTCCCCAACGCGTGGGCGTCGCTGCGGGCCGGGCACCTGCGCTACCAGACCTACGCCGCCGGATCCGTCCGACGCCGCCGCCTGTGGCTGCTGCACCGGCTGATGGCCGAACGCGACTCCGCCCCCGAACTGCGCACCTACGGGCTGCGCGGGTTCCTCCTCGACCAGTACGACCGGGTCATGGGCGTCGAAACCCGCATCCAACTCACCCTCGCCCGCAGGGTCACCACGACCACCACCGTCGGCGCGATGATCGGCGGGACCGCCACCGCCGTCGTCTACGTCCTGCTCGGCCTGCTGCTCATCGACGGTCAGATCCCTCTCGCCGCCGCCGCGACCTGCGTGATCGCCGTCCAGTCCGCCCAACGCTCGCTGTCCCTGATCACCTTCCAGGTCGACCGCGTCTACACCGAGGGCCAACACTTCCGCGACTACACCGGGTTCATGACCCGCGCCGCCGACTACCTTCCCCACCCCCACACCACCGACCACGACACCCACCCGCAGCGGCTACGGCAGATCACAGTCGACGCGGTCAGCCTCCGCTACCCCGACCGCGACACCCCCGCCGTCGACCACGTCACCCTCACCATCGAAGCCGGACAGACCGTCGCGTTCGTCGGCGAGAACGGCTCCGGGAAGTCCACCCTCGCCACCATGATCTCGACCCTGCGTACCCCCACCAGCGGCACGATCCGCTACAACGGTCGTCCCCTGACCGACTGGAACACCGACGACCTCCGTAACCGCATCGGAGTCGTCACGCAGGAATACCACAAGTGGCCCTTCACCGCCGCCACGAACATCGCCATCGGCGACGTCACCACCACCCCCGCCCGACACGACATCGAAGCCGCCGCCGCCCGCGCTGTCGCCCACGACATGATCACGGACCTCCCCCACGGCTACGAGACCCTCCTCGATCGCACCTTCGCCGGCGGCCAGGACCTCTCCGGTGGCCAGTGGCAACGCATCACCGCCGCCCGGGGCTTCCTCCGCGACGCGGACCTCCTCGTCATGGACGAACCGTCCTCCGCCCTGGACCCCCGCGCCGAGGACGCCCTCTTCCAGGCCATCCGCGACCGCCGCGGACACGGCATCACCATCCTCATCACCCACCGGCTCGCCAACGTCCGGCACGCCGACCGCATCTACGTCCTCGACCACGGTCGCCTCGTCGAATCCGGCACCCACGACGACCTCGTCGCCGCCGCAGGCCGGTACGCGGACCTGTTCGCCCTCCAGGCCGCCGGCTACCACGCCTCCCCACCCACCACCGCCCCACCACCGCGCCAGACCACACCCGCCTGACCCGGCATGTCGTCGGACGTACCGATCCGCTGTCGGTTGTGCGTACGCCCCCGCATCCCTGCCCAGGTGGCGTCGTCACGGGCCGGCTCAGGGTCGGTAATGCGACTTGCGGGAACGCGAATGTGCCTCCACCGGGTGTACTGAACGCCCGCGTGCCTGCTGACGGAGGAGGGCATGGATGCGGCGATGGTGGCGTTCGCTGAAACCCGCCGAGCAGGTGGCGGCGCTCGGCGTGCTGGCTACGCTGGTCGTGGGTGTCGCGGCGGCCGTGCCGACGTACCTCGTGAAGAACGAACAGAACGGACCGGGTTCCGACCCGCAGGTCAGTCACGCGTCACCTCCTGCCCCGACGCCACCTCCGCCGGACACACCGACTCCACCGGGGACACCGAGCAGCCCGCCCGAGACCCCGCCGTCGACGACGAACCCGCCGGAACCCACGACACCGCCAGGGCCCACGACCCGGCCACCGCCCACGACGCCACCGGAGCCCCCGACGCCGCCGGTGCGATTCGCGATCACCAGTCCGAAGGTGGTGCCGAACTGCTCGGACGTCTCCGGCACCGGAACCGAGCCGGCCGGTGGGCGAACAGCGGTGGTCTTCGTGCGCGTGGCCGGTCACTCGGACTACTTCTACGAACAGCCACTCCACTTCGACCCCGCCGACACCTGGCGGGCGAGCCGCGTCGTCGTCGGCGACTCCACGTCAGCGGGACAGAACTTCGAACTGCACGTCTACGTCGTCAGCGACGAGTACGCGCAGGAACTCGCGAAGCACGACGGAATGCCCTACTCGGTACGCAACGTGCCCGGCGAGCGGCTGGCCTGGACCTCCGTGCAGCGCAACGACAAGCTCGGCAACTGCTGACCCACGACCGAGCACCGACGACCTGTCGCACCGTAGGCGAACGCGCCTCGCCTGCCGCTGTCACGTCGAATCCGTCGAGCCGATCACCGCAGGGCAGATGACGTCCCATCAGGTGCACCTGGTGCGCTGCAACGCGACCAGCCACCCCGCAACCCTCGAAGGGACTGCGGGGTGGCTGCAACGTCAGGTGACGCTATCGCTCTGATCGCTTACTGCCACCGCCGAGGTGCGGCTTTTCACGATCACTGGGGCGCTTGATGCTCGAGTAAGTGGCCCAGGGAAGCAATGCGGTAGAACCGAGGAACAGACTCACATCAAGATCGAGGATTCCCGCCACCCAGAGCAAGGGCGAAAGAGCCCAGAGCGTAAATCCCACACCTGCCAGAATCCAACCGGTTCTCATCACCTTCACGCCCTCGTCACTTGTACAGGAAACATACGCCCTCTACTGTCCAACCGGCCCAGCTCGCCCTTCCGGCTACCCGCGCGCCTCGCCATCCCCACTTTTTCGCCGCCGCCGCGTAGCCTCCAGCCCCACCTGCCCAGCCCCAGGACGGGCCGCTGGTGTAAGCACGGCAGGCACGTTTGACGCTACGGTTCATGGAGCGACCGACCCTGGCATGGTGGCTGTTACGTCCGCAGTTGCCGCCTGATGTTCCGGACCAGCAGTTGCGATTCGCTCGATAGGTGCCACTCGAGAAGCGCACGGCATTTCGAGTGGTACGTACCGCGCGTTGCCCCTTGTTGTAGGCCCGGCAGGCCCACCTGGCCCACCTCGAGCATCTCCGCTTGCCGTCCAAATCGGTCGCATTGATCGGATCGGCACAGGTGTACTCGTATGCGTTGCAGCTTCCCCCATAGATCGGGTCGACCTGGAGAAAACGACCCAGGGCCGGGTTGTACAGGCGCACACCCATCAGGATGATGTTGCCCAGCGCCTCGCTGGAACGCTGCTTACCTCCCAGCCACCCGTAGCGCTGATTGGATTGCGCCGCCGTCGGCATGCCGAACTCGTCGTAATCGAACAACTCCGGTTCGGCCATGGCCACATCTATGGTAACCGCCACATCGCCGTGCAGGTTCGTCAACTGGAGGATGACATCGCCGGTTGCTGATGTCGTCGCAGCGAGATCACCGTCCGGGCCGCACACGTTACGAGTGATGCTACCGGTTGAGCCATCGCCGACCCACGCCACCTCGTCTGAGTCATCACCGTAGTGGTTCACCTTGTTCATCGCGTCACCCCACTCGTCGTCCACCAGCATTTCCGTGGTTGACGACCGGAAGCGAAGCGCAGGGTCCAGAGTCCACGTTTGGCGCGAGTCACCGAACTGCTGCCGCTGCGCCAAGTCGTTGGCAAAGTAGGAGTTACTCAGCCCTCCTGGCACGCCTCTGGTACGGCCGAAGGCATCATAGACGTATCCAGAGTCGGTCACGCGGTCGGCAGTGTCGTAGTCGGCCTCCACGTGCTCGGCGGCGGTGTCCTCTTGGCACTCGCCGCCCTCACCCGGGGAGTAGGACCACACGTCGCTCCGGTTGTAGCGGTCGTCGTAGCGATAGGTGCGGGTGACGCATCCCTCGGTCAGGGCGGTGTCGTGTTGCGTGCGGGTCAGGCGACCCAGTCGGTCGTACCGATGGTGTTTACTACCGCCGGTGTACGTATGGTTCACCCACTGGCTTGCAGTGTTCTCCACCACCGATTCAGAGTAGATGACTTCGCCGTCGGAGTCGCGGGTGTAGGTCCGCTCCACCGGCTGCAGATTCGCATCCAACCGATCTCTACGGGTCAATCCGCCGGGGTAGGTCGCCTCGGTCAACTGTCCGTCTGGCGAGTACCTGGCGGTGAAGGCTCCAGCAACACTATCGGTGACGCTGGTCAGCAGGCCGCGCGGCTCGATCGCCCTGTCGTAGGCGTAGGTCTTGTGCCCGGTGGGGTCAGATACCTTCACCTGGTTGCCGAAGCGGTCGAACTCCGTCACCGTCGTCGCACCGTCTGCATCGGTGTACGACACTGACCGGCCGAGGTTGTCGTACTGCTGGCTGATGGTGCCGGTTCCCATGGTGGTGCTGTTGACCTGGCCGTTCTCCGGGTCGTAGGTGGTCGTGATCGCGCCGACCGCTGCTCCTTCGTCGGAGACGATCGCGTTGCTGGTCATCCGGCCGGCCGTGTCGTGGGCGGTGGTGGTGGTTCGGGTTTTGCCGGCCGCGGTTTCGGTCACGACGGCTTCCTGCGCGTAGCGGTTGTAGGCGGTGACCCGACGGACCGGCAACCGGGTGGCCATCCTGGCCGGATCGTGCCCGGTGACCGCCCCTGCTGCCTGAGTGAGGCATGGCTGCCCAGCCCACTCCGGCCGGTTGCCACAGGCACTGTCCGTACCGTTCGCCCCTGCCGTGTAGTAGATGGTCTCTCGTGCCTTCGCGTCGCTTCCCGTCGAGCCGACCTCCAGCAGCTTGATCACCCGCCCCGCGGCATCGTGCACAGTGTGGGAGGTGAGGTTCCCACCGCCGGTGACGGCGTCAACCGTCTGACTGGTGGCCTTCTTCAGCGTCCATCCGGACACTCCGCCGTACTCGGCGTCGTAGCCGGTCTTGTTGACCCGCACATCGGTGTCGGGGTAGCCATCTACCTGCACGCCCTTGGCCTCCCGGGTCAGCAGGTGGTAGGCGGCACCGTCGGGCTTGCCCTCATCGTAGGCCTTGACAGTTCGTGCTCGGCCGATGACCGTGGCGCCGGCGGGGACGGCTTCCAGCGGCCCGCTGTCGTCCGGATCGTCGAGGGGATTCTCCAGCACCAGGGTCGAGGTCGGCCCGACGGTTTCGAGTAGGTCGATGCCGTTGGTGCTGTAGGTGTTGACGGTGGACAGGGCAAGTGCCCGACTGGCTGTGTCGGATCCCGCCAGGCCCAGCTCGGCGAGATGGGTGTCGGCGTCGGGCAGGGTACCGAGCGCCAGTGCCCGGTCGGTCGCCTCCAGCCTACGAACGACGTTGCCGAAGCGGTCGTACTCCTGGGTGTCGATGTGGCCGCCGGCGGTGGCGGTGTTGACCTCCTTGCCACCGGCCGAAAGGTAGTGGACGGTGGCGTACCGGTAGCCGTTGGTGCCAGGTGCCGCCGGGGTGGCGCTGTTGCGGCCGGGGTCGTCCTCCGGGCCGAACACCGCCGTGGCATCGGTGGGCAGGTCGACCTGGCCCCAGGCGGATATGGCGGTGTGGTTGAGGTTGTAGGGGCCGCCGGTCAGCTGGGTGAGTGGGACGTTGTAGACGACGTTGGTGGCGACCTCCCCGTCGGTGTCGGTCTTGGAGCCCTGTTGCAGCGCAGCGCGGCGCACGCGGAGCAGCCGGCCGGCGTTCTCGTCGCCCGCGAGGTCGGTGACCTGGTCGTCGGTGAGGGCCTTGCCGTAGATACGGACGTCGTCGATCTCGCCGTCCCAGATGTTGGCGGCGGCACCGGCCCACTTACCGCGACCGATCACGTAGCCGCCGGTGGCGTTCCAGCCGCCGACCGCGGCGGTGGTGTTCTGCAGGACTCCGTCGACGTAGAGCTTCATCCGGCCACTGGCGGTGTCGTAGACGCCGGTCAGGTGAGTCCACCGGCCGGCCGTTGGTGCGGTGTTGGAGGTTGCCCGGATGGGGCTCGCGCTGTCGCTGTCGGCGCTGACACGGGAGAACGCCCACCGGTCGTCGGCGGCGATGTAGTTGAGGAAGAAGCCGCTGGTACGGGATCCGTCCTTGGACAGGACGGTGCGGTTGGCCGTCTTGGTCTTCAGGCGTACCCGGGCCGAGACGGTGTAGGAGGCGGTGTTGGACAGCGCAGAGCCGGCCACACCCACCTGCTGACCCGACCCGCCAGTGAAGACGGCGGCCCGGTCGGCGGAGTTGTCGGGGTCGTTGCCCTGACCCCAGGTCACGCCACCGGCCATCGTGCCGTTGCGGTCACTCCCGGAGGAGTCGGCCACGGCGGTCCCGGTGCCGGCGTCGAGGTCCCAGCGGAGAGCCGCCGAGTCGACGTCGGGGTTGCCATGGTCGGCGTGCCACGGCAGCTCACCCGCCGGGGTGATTTTGACGACGCGGCCCTCGACGTACTCGTAGGCCGTCTTCAACGCCGGTGCAACGCGCGGGTCCCAGACCTCACGGAGTTGGCCGAGTTCGTCGTAGGCGTAGCGGGCGATGTGGGTGGCGGTCATCGCGGAGGTGTCGGGGTCCCAGGCCCACAGTCTCACGCCGATGACCCGGTCGGTGTGGTCGCCGAAGACGGTCTGGCTCAGCCCCGGGGTGGTCGTGGTGGCGTACTCGTACTCCAACACCTCACAGCCGCGTTTCGGGGTGGCGGTGGCGCAGTTGTCGGTGTCGTCGACGCCAGGCTCGACCGGGTTGATCACCTTCTTGAGGAGCAGCCGGTCGTTGGCGGTGTCGTAGGTGTAGCGAGTCGTGGTGTGTGCTTCCGCCGTCCACGAGGAGCTGGCCGCCCACACGTCGCCCTGCTGGCTGAACTCGGTGATCGTGCCGTCAATGTCCGACAGTCGGTACGCGCTGCTGCCCACCCGACTCAGCACCATGCCCTCCGCACCGGGCTCCGGGGTGAAGGTGGTGCCGTCGGTGTTCTTGGCGAAGGTGATCCAACCGCCGTCCATGGTGTTGACCACGGCCATGGACGGTTCGGGCAGGTCGAGAGTGGTGTAGTCGACGTCCGCCGCTCCACCGGTCGCGCCGCCGGACCATGCCGGGCCGAAGGGAGCCACGATCTCGGTGAAGGACAGGTTGTCCCAGTGGACCCGGCGGCCGGAGCCACCCTGGGCGCCGTTGTACAGGCGGAAGAACGCCTCGGTGGCACCGGCCGGCACGGTCATGGCAACCGACAGTTCCTGCCACCCGTCGGTGTAGGCGGCCATCGGGGAGACGACCTCGGTGTAGGTGCCGCCGACCCGGTGGAAGCCGACGATCCGCAGGCCCCGGTGGGTGTTCTCGGGCACGAGCCCGGTGGTGGCGGGCACGTAGATCCAGCCGGTCATCCGGTACGTCCTGCCGGCGGTCATACCCAGCCGCATCGCCCCTCCGTCGCCGCCGACCGCCACGTAGGTGTCGTTGCTTCCGGTGGCGACCGGGATGATCTCCAGCGAATCGGTCGGCGTCGTCTCGCCCTGACCGCGCGTGGTGGAGCGGACAGCCGAGGAGGTGCCCGGCACGGTGAAGCCTGTCAGGTTGGTGGAGATCTGCTGCTGGTTCGGCGTCAGCCGCTGACCCATCGGAAGGTAGCCGCCGTTGCGGTCACGTGACGACGACGTGCGGGACACCGACAGGCCCAGATCGTCGGCGTCGGTGGCGGACAGCGAGTAATCGCCGTTGAGCAGGTTCACCGAACCGGGACCGACCTCGTCACTGGCAGCATCGGCCCCATTGGAGTCGACGCGCACCTGTACCCACGGGATGGTGTACGTCGGCGTGGTGCCGCTGGTGGTGTAAAGGCGGGCCCGTACTTCCACCACGCCGCCGGTCAGGCCGAGGGTGTCGGTGGCGTTCCAGATCGCGTACCCGTCCAACGACGAAAGGGTGACCGGAGTGGCCGCGGTGGCGGTGACCGGGGCCCCGGTGGCGGAGGTCAGGTTCGCCGACGGGATCGGCAGCACCGCGCCGCCCGGTCCACGCCGATACTCGAAGTACGTCCGGGTGTAGCCGGCTACCGGGGTGGTGATCTCCAGCTTGGTGCGCTTGACGACGGTGGCGCCGGGCAGTGGTTGTGCCAACGCCGCGTTACCGGCGCTGAAAACGTAGAGGTTCGGGTCGGACAGGTTGCCCGCGGAGTCCTTCGCCTGCACAGTCAGCGTCCGTTGGCCGTCGCGCGGGCGCAGCGTCACCGACTTTGCGGCGGTGGCAGCGACCGTCGTCGCGCTCGCCTCGTAGTCGAGCTTGTACACGAAGGCGGAGAGGTCGTTCGTGCCACTCGCCGGGGTGAAGGTGAAGGTGTCCGGCTGTTCCGCACCGCCGTGCGGCTGTCCGTCGTTGAGGTAGATCGCCGCCGACACGAACGGCACGCCCGGCTTGGTGGTGTCCACGGTCAGCGTGGTCCACCCGGTCCAGGCCCCATAGGTGTGCGGGTCCTTGCCGCGGACCCGCCACTCGTACGCCGTGCCGTTGGCAAGGTTGACCGGCACCTGCCAGGAGGCGGTAGATCCATTGGTCCACGCCGGGCTACCCGACCGGAGGCCCGAGGTGGAGACAATCGCCTGGGTGCTCTTGTTGCGCACCTCGAACTCGGCCTGCAACGTCTGTCCCGCGTTGGCGTCGGTCAGTTTCGCCGACAGCGTCGGACGCAACGACGCGGTCCGTGCCCCCGCCGTACACGCGGTGTAGCAGGGGGCGACGGCTAGTGCGGACGGCGTCGCCGGGGTGCTGTTGTAGGTGATCGTCACCAGCGGCGGACGGCCGCCCTCGGCCGAGTCGAACTTCTTCCATCCCGCCGTGGCCGACTCGGAGGTGGCGCGCAGCATCACGCTCGCGCTGGACAGGTTGTTGTCGGCGCTGTGCTGCAGCGCTCCGCCGACCTCGATGTAGACGTAGCCGTCGTTGCAGCCCGAGTTGTAACCCTTGGTCTCGGTCGATGTACCGACCCTTGCCCGTGCAGTCGGCTGGTTCGTCCACCGCACCGTCGAGGTCACGGAGTCGGTGCGCCACGCCTCCCACGAGGCAGCCGTGCAGGACCAGGAATGAAAGTTCCACAGCCGCAACTTCGCCGTGATGATCCGGCTTCCGGCGAAACCGGTGGTGTTGAACCGCAGGTACGAGCGGGCGGTGAACGAGCCGCCGTCGTTGGAGTGACCAAGCCGCAGCTCGCTGGCTCCGGACTGGTCGCTGGAGAAGCTGTTTTGCACGAACGCGTCGAATGCCGGCGACAGCGAGGTCGGCGGGTCGATCGTCACCGGGAACGCCAGGTCCTCGCGGGCCAGGAAATCCGCGTCGGGCGTCAGCTCCAGGAGCGTGCGCCCCTTACCCCCGGGCTTCGTCCGTAGTGCGACCGGCGCGAGATTGAGATGCTGACCGGAGTTCGGAGACAGCTTCGCGTCCCACATCATCGGCGTTTGCGCCTGACCGACCCGCCGGCCGCGGGAGTTCTTGAGGACCAGACCACCCATACCGTCGCCTGTCGCGGTGAGCTTGCCGGTGTTCATCCGCAACGTCAGCTTGCGCACCTGCGCCAAGCCGGCGCGGTCCTTCACCACGAAGTGCTGTTCGAAGCCGCTCGCATGTGCGTGAAACACCAGGTCGACGCCGGGACGCACGTCGGGATAGGTAATCGTCCGTCCGTCGAGGACCGGCTCCGGCAGCGGACCGGACCAGGCAAGTCCGGTCTGCTCGGCACCCCGACCCAGCGAGACGACCTCGTGCTCGCCCTGGGCTTGGGCGGCACCGGCGAAACTCAGGTCACGGGCGTGCGCCTTCGGTACCACCGTCCCGTCGGTGCGACGCCTTAAGGTCAGGTCCACCGGCACCCAGGTGTTGTCACCGCGTTGCACCCGGACCGGGGCGAGGGCCTGCTCCTGGGTGAGGGTGCCGTCCGGGTTCGCGAACACCTGCACGGTCTCCGACCGCCGGTTCGCCACCTCGACCCGTTCACCGCACAAGCGCGCCGCCACCGCCGCCGACACCTCGTCCGAGCGATCCACCGGACACGACGGCGTGACCTCGGGGACCGTGACCGGCTTCGGCGCAGCCGCAGCCGGGCGACCAATTCGATCCGGGACATCCGACAGGGTAACGGCCAACGACACCGTCACCGTCAGCACTACGGCCCGTCTTAACCATCGAACGATCCCGTCGCCTGTCAACGTGACGAACACGCCACCCCGTATCCACGGTTCCTGCACGGTCAGCCTCCCTCAAGCCGGTACACACCAAAATTCAGCGCAGCCTAGAAGGATCATGAGAAAGTGATCAACGTCTTGACGAGCGACGTTGCAGCCGATAAATCCGCTGCCCATATGGGGTTCCTGACCGGCATAAGGTCGCTGACTAAACAAATGGGACGGAAGCCGCCCTCGCCGCCGACAAGATCACCCTCGGCAACGGGATCCCATCCCTCCCGCCAGCCGAGACACGGAGTTCTCCGCAGAGGATCAGGGCTGCTCACGGGGCGCGGCGGCACCGCCTGCGGGCAGCCGGACAGGATCCCCCCGACCGACCTCGCTCGTTACACTAAGCATCCGCACAGTCGCCTTAGGTGCATGGAGTTCATTTTCGGTCAAGGTTTGACAGGCATGAAAATGATCACCCGGCAGCCTGCGATCACAGGTACGTGCCGATACCGCCTCCGCCACCCCCGACGCCCGCCCAGTTGCCCACACACTGCCGGGGCAGGCCGTTCGATCCCGACCGGACTTCGACTCCTTCTGGCGCAAGGGACTGCACGCGCTGTCGCACCTCGACCAGCAGCAGCCCGCAGAGTGGATCACCGAGCAGTCGGACTCGCCATGACCGCTTACGATCAGCAGGGAGTGCTGTCCGCAGGTCAGCGCGGACCACCTCCTCCACGTCCACCCTGACTTGTGTGCCGATGGTCCCGGCGTCCGCTCTGCTGCCGTGGCCGGCGCACTCGCGTGCCACCCCGCACCCGGACGAGCCCGTGGAGATGCATGGATCTTGTGGAAGCCCCGACCGGTCTATCTCTGGCGGAATGGACGGACCGATGTCACGGATATCGGACACATCGTTCCCCACCCTGGGGGGAGGTCAGGTCAGTTCTCCAGCTGATCCGGCGCGCCAGCAGTGCGACCTACAGTCAATGCTCGCTCGCACCGTCATCACAAAGGAACGCGCATGACGTCACAAGTGGACACCGCCGCTACTGAGCAGTCCGTACCGATCGATTACGTGCCTGGGTGCCGCGGTCACGGTGTCCTCGCCGTAGGCCGTGACAACGACGGTGTCGAAGCCCTGGCGATCTGGCGGCTCAGTCCAACTGGGCTCGCCGGTGGCGCGTGGGTCGTACGCTTCAAAGATCTTGAGGGCGACCCCGATCAGCTGCGGCGAATCATGTGGACGCTGAAGGACAGATGCCTGGTCGACTGGACCGATGATGCGCCGACAAACCTTCTCGACAGGATCAGTGACCTGCTACCCACCCCCCTGGTCGCCGCGCTGCGGAACAACATTCTCACGATTCCTGAACTTCTGAACGAGATCAGCGAGCACCGGAACAGCTACGCCGAGGCGGTTGAACGGCACCGCACGGTGACGAAGACGAAGCTCGCCCCGCTCGTCTGGGCGACGGAGATGCCGGACCCGGAGGTACTCAGACAGCGGGCAGACGAACGCACTGTGGCCGCGTCGCCGGTCACTGCGGCCGCCCTGGCGCTGACCTCGGCTGTCGCCACGACGGCGCAGCTATGGCAAGACACCGAGCAGGCGCGATTTCGCCGCACCTATCTCCGGTCGCTGGGTGAGCTGCAACCGCTGCCACCGCGATGGCTGGCGCGACTGCGTGCTTGCGTCGGCAGCGTCGACATGGCACAGGTGTAGGGGGCGTCATGTACGCAGTCATCGACCTCGAAACCACCGGTCTGCGTACCAGCTGGCACGACCGCATCGTCGAGGTTGCCGTCGTGCACGTCGACGAGGCCGGTGAGATCACCGACGAATGGTGCAGCCTCGTCAACCCGGACCGAGACCTCGGCCCGCAGGTCATCCATGGCATTTCCGCCACCGAGGCGAGACGGGCGCCCCGGTTCGAGCAGCTTGCCGGCCACCTTGCCGGGTTGCTTCGCGGCCGGGTTTTGACCGCACACAACCTGCACTTCGATGTCTCTTTCCTACTCTCCGAGTACCAACGCGTAGGGATCCAGGTGCCGCTCGACCCAACGAACGGCCTGTGCACCATGCGGCTGGCTTCGCACTTCTTGCCGTCGGTCGGGCGAAGCCTGTATGACTGTTGCCGCATCGCCGGTCTGCCGCCATATCAGGCGCACTCCGCTTTGCATGACGCCCGCGCTGCCGCCCAACTGCTCGGCCACTACCTCACCGCAACCGGGAACCCACCTCCCTGGGCCCCCGCGCTCGCGGCGGCCACAACGCTCACGTGGCCACCCATACCCGTAGGGCAGGTGGCCCCGGTTCACCGTCGCGCTCCGGGAAGCCGGGAACAGCACTTCCTGGCTCGACTTGTCGATCGGCTACCTCGGCTGAACGAGCCCCAGGGCGATGCGTACCTGGACCTGCTCGACCGAGCCCTACTCGACCGGCACATCTCGGCCACCGAGGCCGACGCTCTCGTCGCCACGGCGGAGACGATCGGGCTCGCTCGCGCCGATGTCGAGCATCTGCACCGCGCTTACCTCGCCGGACTGGCACAGGTCGCCGTCGAAGACGGCATCGTGACCGCCTCCGAGCGCCACGACCTCGACCAGGTAGCCGAGCTGCTCGGTCTACAACGTTGCGACGTCGACAATGCCCTGGCGGCCGCATGCACAGGCGGCATCCCCCAGCAACGCCGCCGAGTCGACACATGGAAATTTCAGCCCGGGGACACTGTCGTCTTCACCGGCGCGATGCAGCCACCACGGTGGGAATGGGAAGAGGAAGCCAGAGCAGCAGGGCTACAGGTCGGTGACAACATCACGAAGAAGACCCGCCTCCTCGTGGCCGCCGACCCCGACACCATGTCGGGAAAAGCCAAGAAGGCTCACCAGTACGGCATTCCGATCGTGCACCCTGCCGCCTACAAACGGATGCTTTTCAACCTCGGGACACCCACCACAGCCTCATGATGGCTGGATCCTGTAGAGCGCTCGATCTCGCCAGGGTGCCGGTGCCGGTGGGCTGACCGGCGCCGGCCGAGTCAGCTCACCGGCTCGACACGCAGGTCGACCGAAAGTGCCGTACGCCGTAGAGACCGGTGGTGTAGTAGCCGGGGCGGCGGACGAACGTACTGCTGGTCGAGGGTCCCCTGCGGAGTTCGGTGAACGTGCTCTCGCTCAGACGGCGCAGTGCGGCGACCCGTGCGTCGCGCCGGGCTCCGGGGATCCCGACCGGGGACTGCGGGACGTGCATGTGCAGCCGTGGCGAGGAGTCCTGCTTGCGTCGGGGCGAGACCGGGGCCGTGGAGGCCCCCCAGGCGTTGCGGGCCTGCGTCCTCTCGTGCCGTAGTCCCATCGGTCGGCGGTACGGTTCGACAGGGATCGACGACAGGGTGTCCTGGAAGGAGACGCGGATGCGGTTGCTCGCGGGACTCTCCGCCCATCTGCTTGACGTGCCGGACGCGGTGCGGGTCGGCGACGAGACGCTGTCCGGGGAACGGCTGCTGGCCTGCGCCCGCGCCGTCGCCGACGACGTCTCCGGCACCGGGGTGGTGGCCGTGCACGCCGCTCCCACAGCGGAGACCATGGTGGCGATGGTCGGGGCGCTGCTCGCGGGCGTCGCGGTCGTGCCGCTGCCCCCCGACTCCGGCAACGCCGAGGTCGCGCACATTCTCGGCGACTCCCGGGCGTCGGTGGTCCTCGCGGCGCGCGGGACGGCGCTGCCGACGACGGTGCCGGTCGTGCCCGTCGACCTCCTCCGCCGGTCGGACACCGGACACCCCGCTCCGGCACCCGACGACCCCGCGCTGATCATGTACACGAGCGGCACGACCGGCGCGCCGAAGGGCGTACTGCTGTCGCACGCGGCGGTCGAGGCGGGCCTGGACGGCCTGGTCGACGCCTGGCAGTGGAGCCCGGACGACCATCTCGTGCAGGGGCTGCCGCTGTTCCACGTACACGGTCTGGTCCTCGGGGTGCTGGGCGTCCTGCGGGTCGGCTGCCGCCTGACCCACACCGTCCGTCCCCGGCCCGAGGCGTACGCGGCGGCCGGGGGAAGCATGTACTTCGGGGTACCGACGGTCTGGTCGCGGATCTGCGCCGACCCTGGATCAGCAGGCGCGCTGGCGGGCAGCCGCCTGCTGGTCTCCGGCAGCGCCGCGCTGCCGGTGCCGGTCTTCCACCGACTGCACGAGCTGACCGGTCACCGCCCGGTCGAGCGCTACGGGATGACGGAAACCCTGATCACGTTGAGCAGCCGCGCCGACGGCGACCGCCGACCCGGGCAGGTCGGCCTGCCGCTGCCCGGGGTCGACACCCGGGTTCTCGACGACGATGGCCGGCAGGTCACCGCCGACGGCGAGGCGGTCGGCGACCTGTGGGTACGCGGCCCGATGCTCTTCGACGGCTACCTGCACCGGCCGCAGGACACCGCCGCCCAGCGCGACGGCGACTGGTTCCGTACCGGCGATCTGGCAGCGGTCTACCCGGACGGCTGGCATCGCATCGCCGGGCGCCGCTCCACCGACCTGATCAAGAGCGGCGGTTACCGCATCGGCGCCGGCGAGGTGGAGAACGCCCTGCTCGCGCACCCTGCGGTCCGGGAGGCCGCGGTGGTCGGCACCCCGCACGACGACCTCGGTCAACAGATCACGGCGTACGTGGTGGCGGACACCGTCGACGCCGCCGATCTGATCGACTTCGTGGCACGGACCCTGTCGGCCCACAAACGTCCCCGGGAGGTCCGCTTCGTGACCGAACTCCCTCGCAATGCCATGGGAAAGGTCCAGAAGGCGCTGCTCCACTGAACCCACAGCGCGTACACCTGGTCGGGGTCACGGACCGAGCTGCCGTTCGCTGTCGATGGCGGCGGCGACCGCAGTGCCGATGCGGCGCAACGCGGCGAGTTCGTGGCCGTCGAGTTCGTCGATCAGGTACTCACGGACCGCGGTGACGTGCCCGGGTGCCGCCGCCACGACCACCCGGTGACCGGCCTCGGTCAGGATCGCGACGGTACGTCTGCCGGAGCCGGGGATCCGGGACCGCCGGAGCAGTTCACGTTTCTCCAGCCGTCCGACGACGTGCGAGAGCCGCGACAGTGACGCCGACGTCCGTGCGGCCAGTTCGCTCATCTGCAGCGTGCGTTCCGGCTCCTCGGACAGGACCGAGAGCACCATGTACTCGAAGAAGGTCAGGTCCGCCTCGCGCTGCATCCGCGCGTCCAGGGCGGCGGGCAGCCTGATCATGATCGCGGAGTTCGCCAGCCACGCTGCCAGCTCGTCGGGGTTCAGCCAGCGGGTTCCGGTATCCGGTCCGGCATCGCCCGCCGATGCGCTCGTCGTCATACCCCCACCCTAGCGCCAGTTGTTGACGTTTCAAGTTCAGGTGTGGTCAGATGTTGAAGCATCAAGTTCATGGCTTGTCGACGCCTCCCGGCCGGGCGACGCGGCGCAGGTAGTCGATCCAGGGAAGGACCACACATGAGAACCGCACGTCTGGGCAGCCTCACCGTCTCGCGCATCGGCCTCGGGGCCATGGGGATGTCGGCGTTCTACACCGGCGCGGGCCGCGACGAGGATGGATCGATACGCACCATCCAGCGCGCGTTGGACCTCGGTGCCACCCATCTGGACACCGCCGAGGTGTACGGGCCCCACGTCAACGAGGAGCTGGTGGGTAGGGCGATCCGGACCCGTCGGGACGAGGTGGTCCTGGCCACCAAGTTCGGCCTCGTCTCCCACACCGGCCGACCAGGCCCGGACAGCACACCCGCCACCGTCCGGGCAGCTGTCGACGGCTCCCTGCGGCGCCTCGGCACCGACCACATCGAGCTGTACTACCAGCACCGGGTCGACCCCGACACACCGATCGAGGAGACGGTGGGAGCACTGGGCGAACTGGTGGCCGCCGGCAAGGTACGCCACATCGGGCTGTCCGAGGCCTCCGCCACCACGATCCGCCGGGCCCACGCCGTCCACCCCCTGGCCGCCGTCCAGAGCGAGTACTCACTGTGGACCCGCGATCCCGAGGCCGAGGTCCTGCCCACCCTGCGGGAGCTGGGGATCGGCCTCGTCCCCTACTCACCGCTCGGGCACGGCTTCCTCACCGGTGACATCCGCTCGCTCGACGGCCTGGACGCCGACGACTGGCGTCGTGGCAACCCCCGGTTCACCGGCGGCAACCTCACCCGGAACCTGCGCATCGTCGACGAGGTCCGCGAGGTCGCCGACGAGGCCGGGGCGACACCCGGCCAGGTCGCGCTGGCCTGGCTCCTCGCCCAGGGCGACGACATCGCGCCCATCCCCGGCACCCGGCGCGTCCACCGGATCGAGGAGAACAGCGCCGCCGACCGCATCCGGCTCACCCCCGACCAGATCACCCGGCTGGACAACCTGACACCGGCGTCCGGCGACCGCCACGCCGAGGCCGACATGGCTGCCCTGAACCGCTGACCACGCGCCGGTCGACCCCGGCGCCCCGACCTCTTCGGCGCACAGTGGCGTAGCGAGGCACCACGATCACGGGGTTTCCAACCGAAGAGTCGGGTGGCGAACACGACTGGCTGTGACCCGTCTCCGGGTACACCGGCCCAGCGTCCCGGCCTGTTCGCGTACCGGCGGGTGGGGTGGAGGGTCAGCGGGCCCCGGCGGGGGCTCGCAGCAACCGCTCGACCACGTCGGTCAGGGTGGCCACCGCCGGGCCGTTCGCGGTGGAGACCACCACGAGGTGGTGGCGGGTGCTCCGCATGGTGGCCAGGGCCTCGTAGGCGAGCGTCGAGCCGTCGAGCACGAGGACGTCGCGCATCACCTCGTCGACTGTCTGGTCGTCAGGCTGGTCCATGGTGTCGCGGACGTGGACCACACCGACGGCCGCGCCGTCGTGCAGGACGACCACCCGCAGGTGACCGGTGTCGCGGGCCACCGCGCGGACCGTCAGCACCGTGTCGGCCGTCCCCACCGCGGTCAGCTCACGTTCCGGGCCGGTGAGGTCGGCCAGGGTGAGTTGGTCGAGGTCGAGGGCCTCGGTGAGTTGCGCGGAGTACGACGCGTCGAGCGCGCCGACGTTGGCCGAGTGTTCGACCAGGTGGCGCAGATCGGCGGCGTTCTGGCCGGTGGCGATGGTGTCCCGGGGTTCCACGCCGACCCGGCGCAGACACCAGTTGGCGCTAGAGTTGAGGACACGCAGCATCGGGCGGGTGAACCACATGAAGGCACGCATCGGCAGCGCCAGGGCGATTGCGGTCTTCTCCGGATGGGCGATGGCGTAAGACTTGGGAGCCATCTCCCCGATGACCAGGTGCAGGAAGGTCACGACCAGCAACGCCAGTGCGAAACCGGTCGCGTCGGCCGTCCAGCCGGGTGCGCCCCAGGACAGGAAGATCGGAGTCAACGCGTAATTGACTGCCGGTTTGGTCACCGCGCCGAGCCCGAGCGCACAGGCGGTGATACCGAGCTGACAGCCGGCCAGCAGCACCGTCAGCTCGTCGAAGCTGCGCACGGCGGCGCGGGCCGACCGGCTGTGCTCGGAACGCACGTCGAGGCGGTGCCGGCGGGCCGCCAGCAACGCGAACTCGGCGGCCACGAAGAAGGCGCTGAGCACGATCAGCACCACCGTGACAGTCACCACCACCCACGGGTTACCCATCAGCGGTTCTCCTCCGTCCGCAGCAGGACCAGCGACGGGACGTGCCGCTCCAACTCCACGACCTCGAGGGTCAGGGCGACCTCGTCGAGGGTCAGCCGGGCCACGGCGCCGAGGGCGGGCAACTCGCCGACCAGCTCGATGACCAGGCCGGCGAGGGTCTCGCTGTCCGATTCGGGCAGGTCATGCCCGATGGCGCGCTCGACCTCGTCCAGCGGCAGCGTGCCGGCCAGTTCCCAGGTGCCGTCCGTCGCGGCCAGCCCGGCCGGCGACGTGGGCGCGGTGGCGTCGTCGTGCTCATCCTCGATCTCCCCCACCAGTTCCTCGGCAAGGTCTTCCACTGTCACCACGCCGGCCAGCCCGCCGTGCTCGTCGAGCACACAGGCGAGCTGGTCTTTCCGCTCGGCGAGGGTCTGCACGACCCGGGGCAGTGGCATCGAGGTCGGGACCAGCACCGGCGGCCGCATGATGTCGGCCACCGTGCCGGCACTGTCGCGGTCGACGGCGAGGAGGTCGGTGAGGTGCACCACCCCGATCACGCCGTCGCGGTCGTCGAGCACCGGATAGCGCGAGTGACCGCCGGCGATCTTGGTCCAGAGTTCCTTGGTGGTCAGGCCGGGCTCCACGACATCCACCCGGGTCCGGGGGACCATCGCGTGGGCGGCGTCGCGGTCGGGGAAGTCGAGCACCCGGTCGAGCAGCACCCACAGCTCGGCGGGCAGGTCGCCGGAGTCGCGGGAGTCGCTGACGATGTATTCGAGGTCGTGACGGCTGGCGGCGTGTTCGACGTCGTGCACCGGTTCCAGGCCGAACAGGCGCAGCAGGGCGTTCGAGGACCTATCGAAGAAGGCGATCAGCCACCCGAACACCCGCAGGTAGACCTGGGTGGATCTGGCCAGCCAGATGGCCACCGGCTCGGGCCGCGAGATGGCGAGGTTCTTGGCGAACAGCTCGCCGAACAGCATCTGCACGAAGGTCGAGAGCAGCAGCGCGGCCACCGTCCCGACGGCGACGCCGACGGCGGTCGGGACGCCGACCCCGCCGAGGGCGGTGCCGACCGACTCACCGATCAGCGGTTCGGCGACGTAGCCGACCAACAGGGCGGTCACGGTGATCCCGAGCTGGGCGCCGGACAGCATGAACGAGGTCCGGCGGGTCACGTCCAGCGCTCGTCCGGCAGCGGCGTCACCCGCTGCGGCGCGGGCCTTGAGCCGCGACCGGTCGACGGCCATGTACGCGAATTCCTGCGCCACGAAGTAGCCGGTGGCCGCGGTGATCGCCAACACCACCAACAGCCCCAGGAGGAGACTCAACACCCACACGGTGCCACGCTCCTGACGCGGGTACCGCCGCATGAATCAGGCCCGCAGCAGCGGGCCGAGGGTCTCGGACGTTTACCGTCGCCCATCGGGTCGTACTCCTCCTCGTGTCAGCAGTGGTCGCAGCGTGGCACGGGTACCTGTTAGAAACCTGACAGTCCCGCGCCTGCTTGACTCCTGCCCTTGATGCAGCACCTGCACGCCCTTGTGCGCGCCGCGCTGAACCTGGCCGTCCGGGAGGGCGCGATCGCCGTCGTCGCCGGCGTGATCAGTTGCGTTCTCGGCTTCGTCCGCAGCGCCAGGGATCTCCATCGACTCAACGCCGACGTCGGAGACTGCGTGACCGGGGAGGCGAAAGCGGACGTACGCATCGTCGACTGCGGGGATCCGGCCGCCCTCAGGGCGGGTCGTGGACGTTACGACAGCACCGAGCCCTCGCCGAGTTGAAGACACTCACCGACCCCTGTCCCGAGCCGCTCGCCACAGCGCTCGTCGCCCAGTACGGATGGGAGTCGCAGTTCGCCCTCGACACCGCGGCCACCGCAGCCGGTCGAGGCGACGTCGCCGGCTACTCCTACCGGGCGGTCGCCTGCCTCAGCCAGGTGTTGTTCGCCGCCGCCGACCGCTACCCCTGTACGAGAAGGGCGCGGTGACGCAGGCGGCATCCCTCCCGTCGCCCCCTCCCGGGTTCCGCGCCGGCGTCGAGGAGGCGTTTGCCGCGTTGTCCACCGACCCAACCGACCTGAAACGCTCCCTGGCCCGGCTGGCCGCCGTGCGGGCGGACGTCATGACCGGCGTCCGAACCTGAGCACCCCTCCCGAGGGCTGGACGGCCCTGCTCGACGTGCGTGACCAGTGCCTCCCGGCACGGTCCTTCCTCGACCCGGGTCACCTCGACACCAGACCTCCACGCGTACGACGCCGCAGTGGCCGCCCGGCTCACCGCTGCCGGATGGCGACTCGGCCCGACCTTCTTTGCAGGCCACACCAACCTGCGAACAGTCGAGACCCTGACCGCCACGGAGGACGGCTGGATGTTGCCCTTCGACAACTCCTACCGCTCCCTGGAACCGGCCGACGGGGGATCGTTCGACGTCCCAGTACGCCGGCCCGGCGACCGGCGCCCGAGGTCATTGGCTTCGGCCCTTGGCCTGGGGCGCCGAGTGCGTGCTCGATCCAGACGCTGGGTGGTGACTGCCGGCTCCTGAACCGCTGTAGCTCGAATGCCGCAGCTGCGCGGCATCCACCCGGTCAGCCTCGGAAGTCTCCGCCCGCCGGGCGCCTGCAGCTGCCAGGCCGACGTGTCGGCTCAGCTGCTTCTCTGCTGCAGCCTTCAGAGCCTTCGCCTCATCGAGCGTCTCCTTGCTGGCCTTCCCGGCGACCACCAGCTCCCTCCACGCATGGTCGGCCTCGCCGGTCTTCTTCAGATGGTCACGGACCTCTCTGTTGTCGGCGACGCGGTCCCTCTGATCATCCGAGAGTGCGCCCCACACCGCGTACTGCCTGTCGGACAGGTAGGCAGCCATGGCATCATCCAACGCCTCCCCGGACATCCACTCTCCTCCAAATACTTGGTTCACGGGCTTGCCGCAGCACCGAGATACAGTGCTCGCCGACGCAGCCTCCTCGTGCTTGACGAGAGGAGTACCCGGCAGGTTCAGAACACCGGATGTGACGACTGCCGCAGCTCAACCGGCCGATGTCAGGAAGGTCGCGTTGTCTCTGGCGACCCGGCAGTGCTCACCACTGTCAACAGCGCCAATCCTCATCGATAGCCTCATCCCCCACCAGGCTGTGCGTGAGCCGCTGCGCTGCGATCTGCCGAGGTGAGTTCACTGGGCGATGCCCTACGTCTCCCCGACTCCGGCGACTCTGTACGTACGCTCGCCTGCCGCAACGGAGGAAGTTCCGTGGACACAGCATCCGCGGTACGAAACTGGTGCAGATGGTCGTCGGACTCCGGGGTCGACGTGCAGAACTCCAGCGCGCCTCGGCGGCCGCCGCAGTGGCCGGTCGGCGTACGGCAAAGGGTCTGAACTGCCCGGTTCGACAGTTCAGACCCCTTGCTCTGCTTGACGCCGGTCCTAGTTGGACAGGTTTTCCCGGAGATCCTGGACCTGGCTCTCCAGGCGGTTCACGGCGCTCTGGTTGTTGATGACCGTGGTGACGCCGGCAGCGGCTACCAGGGCCAGCACGACCGCCAGGACGCTGAGTACCAGGCCACCCACGGCGACACCGCGACCGGTGACGCCGGGGCGTCGGGTCATCCGCAGTCCGACGACGCCGAGGACGACGCCGACGATCCCGAGGACCAACCCGACGACGGACAGAACGGCGGTCAGCACGCAGATCAGCGCCGCCACTCCGAACACCAGGGCGAAGGTGGAGGCCGCGCTGGTCTTCGCAGCGGTGCCGGTTCGGGCACGACGGGCACGGACCGGATGATCCGGGGCACCCGCCGGCGGGTTCATCGAGCTCAGTTCTCTCCTTCCGCGCAGTCGCCTCAGTCCGACCCGGGGCATTCCCGTGTCGACCGGCGTTACGCCTTCGGTACCGGCGGAGGGCCGGGGTGGAAGACGAATGCTGCTGGGCGGCGCCGGGTAGCCGGGTGACGAAGGAGAGGAGAAGGAGATGAAGCTGACTACGGAGCAGGTCAACTCGTTGTACGGCAGGGACGTCCAGGACGACTCGGGTGGCCGGATCGGCAGCGTCGCCCAGGTGTGGGCCGACGCGGCGGGCACCCCGACCTGGGTCAGTGTTCAGGTCGACAAGCGGCGGGAGGCGATGGCCCCGCTCGGTGCCGCCAGCATGATGGACGGGAAGCTGAGGGTCGGCTACGACAAGGCGACGGTCAGCAGCGCCCCGAGCGTCCCGGCCGGTTCGGACGCCCCGCTGGACGCCGAGCAGACCACCCAGCTGTACCGGCACTACCGGATGCAGCCGGGGCAGGAGCCGCAGCGCGCGCCGCAGGGCCGCGAGGATCTGATCCGTTCCGAGGAACGGCTGCGGGTCGGCACCGAGAGCGAGCCGGCCGGCACGGCGGTGCTGCGCAAGTACGTGGTGACCGAGAACGTGCACACGACCGTGCCGGTCGAGCACGACGAGGTCCGCGTCGAGCGGGAGCCGGTCACCGCAGCCGACGCGGGTGACCTGCGTGCCGACATCGGCGAGGCGCAGCAGGAGATGCCGCTGCGGGCCGAGCGTCCGGTGGTGGCCAAGGACCGGGTACCTGTCGAGCGGGTCCACCTGGCCAAGGACGAGGTCGTCGAGGAGCGCCCGATCGACGAGCAGGTCCGCCACGAGGAGATGGAGTCGGACATCCCGGAGCCGGCCCGGCGCCGCCGGTGACGACCGGAGGTCGCTGAGCGACCGGGAGGCGGGGCGGACGGGTGCACACCACCCGTCCGCCCCCACCGGCCGCGACGGTCACCCCGGGAGTGGCAATGTAACTGCTGCTACATTCTTGCCTGTGACGGAGCAGGGCGGGACGCAGCGGTGGTTGCTGCTGGTGTTGAAGGTGCCGGCGGTGCCCTCGAAACACCGGGTGGCGGTCTGGCGGGAGCTGCGCCGCATCGGCGCGGTCCCGCTCGGCCAGGGGGTGTGGGCGGTACCGGACGTGCCGGTCTTCGACGAGGGCGTCGCCCGCGCCGTCGACCTCACCGAACGGGCCGGCGGTCAGGCCATCTCGCTGACCGCGACCGGGCGTGGCGCGCAGGACGCCGCCCGCTTCCAGGCGCTGTTCACCGCCGCCCGGTCGGCGGACTGGGTGGAGTTCCTGGCCGACTGCGGCAAGTTCGAGGCGGAGATCGCCAAGGAGGTCCGGAACGCCAAGTTCACCCTGGCCGAGCTGGAGGAGGAGGAACAGTCCCTGGAGCGGTTGCGGCGCTGGCACCGTGACCTCACCGCCCGGGACGTGTTCGGCGCACCCGAGGCCACCGAGGCGGCCCACCGCCTCCGGCAGTGCGCGCAGGTGTGCGAGGAGTACGCCGAGCGGGTCTTCGCCGTCCTGCACGAGGCCGTCGAGGATGGCCGGTGACCGCGACGGCGGCAGCGGCCCCGGCCCGGCAGATGTGGCCCCTCTACGCGGCCGGCTTCACCACAGCCTTCGGCGCCCACGGCATCGCCGCCAACCTCGGGGGCTTCTCCGACGACGCGGTCACCTCACTGCTGGTGCTCGGCGGGCTGCTGGCCCTCTACGACGGCGCGGAGGTCCTCCTCAAACCCCTGTTCGGTAGCCTCGCCGACCGGATCGGTGCCCGCCCGGTGCTGCTCGGCGGCCTGGTCGCCTTCGCGGCGGCCTCCCTGGTGTACGTCGTCGCCGACAGTCAGAGCTGGCTGTGGGCCGCCCGGCTCGGGCAGGGGGCCGCCGCCTCGGCCTTCTCACCCTCGGCCGCCGCGCTGGTCTCCCGGCTCAACCCGGCCACCCGGCAGGGCCGGGCCTTCGGGTCGTACGGCTTCTACAAGTCCATCGGCTACACCCTCGGCCCGCTGCTCGGCGGCCTGCTGGCCTGGGTCGGGGGCCTCCGACTGGTCTTCGTGGTGCTCGCGCTGCTCGGCGCGGCCGTCGCGATCTGGGCGCTGGTAGCCGTACCGGTGGTCGCGCCGCTGCCGAAGACCCGGCAGACGGTGCTGGACCTGGCCCGCCGACTGGCCGACCCCGCCTTCCTCGCCCCGACCGGGGCGCTGGCCGCCGCGACCGCAGCCCTCTCGGTCGGGGTCGGTTTCCTTCCCGTGACCGGCCGGGCGGTGGGGCTCGGCACGATCGCCACCGGCGCCGCCGTCTCCCTGCTCGCCGCCTGCGCCGCCGTCGTCCAACCCGTCACCGGGCGGGCCCTCGACGAGGGACGTCTGAGCACCAGGACCGGGCTGACCGTCGGGCTGGCGGTCACCGCCGCCGGACTCGCCGCCGCCGCCCTACCCGGACTCGCCGGGGTCCTCGCCGGTGCCGTGCTGATCGGCGTCGGCACCGGCCTGATCACCCCGCTGGGTTTCGCCGCCCTGGCCGCGAGCACCCCCACCGAACGCCTCGGCCAGACCATGGGCTCGGCCGAACTCGGCCGGGAACTCGGCGACGCCGGTGGTCCGCTGCTGGTCGCCGCCGTCGCCACCCTGGTCACACTCGCCTGGGGATTCGCCGCCCTGGCCGTCCTGGTCGCGGCGGGCGCGGCCCTGGCCCACCTGCACCGGCCGAGGACTGTCGGGACCCCACCGCCCTGACCCGGGGCAGGCACCGCAACCGTCAACGCCGTCACCCCGGTCGGTCGACAGTTCGGAGTCAGACCCGACGTCCGGGATCACCAGTCGACCGATTCGTACAAGACGAACCGGGGCGGACGTGCCACCGTGGGGGCATGAGCATCGACATCGGCCGGGCGGACTCGTTCCTGGCCGCCCACGGACGCCTCCTGGACCGACGCCGCTTCGCCCTGCTCACCGGCGAGACGACACCGGGGCAACGGGCCGCGGTCCTCGCCGCCGTGCGCGGCTACCGCAACGGCGACGGCGGCTACGGCTGGGGACTCGAACCCGACCTGCGGACGCCGGAGAGCCAGCCGGCCGCTGCCCTGCACGCGCTGGAGGCGATCACCGACGCCGGCCCCACGACCACCCCGGACACCCTCGCGCTCCTCGACTGGTTGGGCTCGGCCACCCGCCCCGACGGGGGCCTCCCCTTCGCGCTGCCCGTGCCGCAGCCCGTGGCCTGCGCGCCGTTCTGGGTCGAGGCCGACCCCGAGGAGTCCTCGTTGCAGATCACCGCAGGGGTGACGGCTCAGGCCCACCGGGTGGCCCGCTTCGACGACCGGGCGAGGGAACATCAGTGGCTGGCGCGGGCCACCCGGTACTGCTTCGAGGCGATCGCCGGGATCGACGAGACCCCCGCCGCCTACGTCCTGTCCTTCGCCCTCCGGTTCCTCGACGCCGCCGTCGACACCCACCCCGAGGCGCGCGAGCTGCTGCACCACCTGGGCCGGTTCGTACCCGCCGACGGCGCCGTACCGGTGCAGGGCGGAACCGAAGGGGAAACCCTCCACCTGCTCGACTTCGCCCCCGACCCCGGACGTCCGGTGCGCGACCTCGTCGACGACGACGCCGTCGCCCGGGACCTGGACCGGCTGGCCGCCGGACAGCGGGCCGACGGGGGCTGGGCCGTGGACTTCACCAGCTACTCCGAGGTCGCGGCGCTGGAATGGCGGGGCTACGCGACGGTCGCCGCTGTCGCGATCCTGCGGGCCAACGGCCGCTGACCGACGGTCGACATCCACCACTTCGGTGTCGGTCGACGACAGACCCTGCTCCCCCGCAGCCGTCACCAGGTCGGCGACGGCACCTCCGGGAGCGACGGGGTAGGCGATCAGAATCGGCCCGGCGCGCCCCGGGGGATCTTCGGCACGGGCCTCGACCCTCCATGTTGTACCTTCCGCCGATGACGAAGTCTTGGCGGTTGGCCGGGGCCGGGGTGTGGGCGGTCGCGGTCAGTGTGACGGCGCAGTGGCTCGCGTGGCAGGCCGGGCAGGACACGGTCAGGGCGGCCGGGGAGCAGCCCGGCGGCGGGACCGCCGTCGCCTACGGTGCGTTCGGCGCGGTACTGGCCGCGATGCCGTCCGTGCTGCTCGCGGTCTGCGGGCGGGGCGCGGTGGCCCGGGTATGGGTGTGGGCCGCGGCGGGTGGTCTGCTGCTCGGCACGGCCCGGTTCGTGCCGGTTGCCGAGCACGAGCTCTATCTGTCGGTCCTCGCCCTGCTGGCCGTGCTGGGCGCGCTCGTCGCGCGCCACCGCCGGTCGGCCGAACACCGGACCGTTGCGGCAGCGATCGTCGCCGGGGTGGGACTGCTGTTGCCCTGGCTGTGGGTGGGTGCGCTCGGCGGGCCCGTCGAGACGGTGCTGGCGGTGGGCGCGGCGGGCGCGGTCGGGTGGCTGGCCGCGGCGGTGCTCGCTCCGGCGTACCCCGGGAATGGTTTCGTTCTCGGTGTCGGTCTGATTCTGATCGCCGCCGGTGTGGGTCAGCCGGGTTCGAACCTGGCGGTGCTGGCGCTGGCGGCGGCCGGGTTCGCGGTCGCCCGGATGCGCGGCCGGGTGGCGGTCGGCGTGCTGACCGGGCTCGGTGTGCTCGGGCCGTTGGCGTTCGTCGGTCCGGAGGAGGTGACATTGATGCTGACCGGCCGCGACGTGCCGATCTGGACCACGATCGCCGGGGTGGGGACGGCCGCGATCGCGGTCACGGCTGGTCTACTCTTCCGCTTCACGATTCCCGGGCGAGGGTACGCGGCAGCGCTGCTCCTGGTCGGCACGGTGGTGTACGTCGGCGTCGGACAGCCGGGGTTCCACGGCGACCGGCTGTTCGTGATCCTCGCCGACCAGGCCGACCTGTCCGACATCGACACCTCGCGGACCGGCCGGTCCGGTCGGGACGCCCGGGCCGGCGAGGTACATGCCAGACTGGTGGCGCAGGCCGAGCGTACCCAGGCCGGTCTGCGCCGCGACCTGGACCGCCTCGGGATCGACTACACCCGGTACTACCTGATCAACGCGCTGGAGGTGGACGCCGGCCCGTGGCTGCGGCCCTGGCTGGAACGTCGAGCCGACGTCGGCAGGGTGCTGCTCAGCCCGCACCTGCGGCCCCTGCCTCTGCCGCGCGACACCGGCGACGGTCCGGTCGACCCGACGCCCGGCGACGGCTGGAACATCACGGCGGTCGGGGCCGACCGGGTCTGGTCCGAGCTGGGGGTCCGGGGCGCCGGCGTCGTCGTCGGCGCCTCCGACAGCGGGGTGGACGGCACCCATCCGGCGCTGGCCGCGAACTTCCGTGGCGGCGACGACTCCTGGCTGGACCCGTGGAACGGCACCCGAACGCCGGTCGACAACGACGGCCACGGCACCCACACGCTCGGCTCGGCGGTAGGCGGCGGCATCGGGGTGGCCCCGGACGCCCGATGGGTCGGCTGCGTGAACATGGACCGCAACCTGAGCAGCCCGGCCCGCTACCTGGACTGCCTACAGTTCATGATGGCACCGTTCCCGGTCGGCGGCGATCCGATCGCGGACGGGCGGCCCGGCCGTGGCCCGCAGGTGCTGACCAACTCGTGGAACTGCCCGGCGGTCGAAGGTTGCGACCTGGCCACGTTCGTTCCGGCCACCGCCGCGTTCACGGTCGCCGGAACGTTGGTGGTCGCCTCGGCCGGCAACAGCGGACCCGGCTGCGCGACGGTGAACCTGCCGCCGGGACCGTACCCGGACGTGGTCACCGTCGGCGCAACCGACCACGCGGGTACGGTGCCGGCGTTCTCCAGCCGGGGACCGGACGCCAAGCCGGACCTGGTCGCACCGGGCGCCCGGATCCGGTCGGCGTTGCCGGGCGGCGGGTACGGCGAGATGTCAGGCACGTCGATGGCGACGCCACACGTGGCGGGGGTGGTGGCGCTGATGTGGTCGGCGGCCCCCGCGCTGATCGGCGACCTGCCCCGGACCCGGGCGCTGCTGACCTCCACGGCGACACCCGTGACCGGACCTGCGGCCGGGTGTGGTGCGGCCGGTGCCGGCCTGGTGAACGCCCCTGCGGCGGTCCGCGCCGCCCTGGGGCTGGGCCTCGACGCGAGGCCTGATTGAAGTTGCCGGGTGGCGCAAGGACGGAGACGGACGTAGTCACTACCGGCGGGTGCCGTTCGCGCGGCCCACTCGACTCGGACAACCCACTCCCGTCAGGGTCGGGGAACTCCGGATGCCACATGGCCGTCACACGCGGATGGTCTCCGGCTCGCTGCTTTCCTCTCGAGTCCGAGCAGGGGGCGGATCCAGGAGACGACCAGCGCCGCCGGAACTCTGATTCTCGTCCCCGCAGTCGCCGCCCTGGAACGCCGTTTTCCCCTGACCCCGGGAAAAATGCTGCGCCGAGGTGCGGTGCTGACTGCCGCGAGCGTGCCCTTCTCCCTGGCCCACGTGGGAATCATGGTGGGCCTGCGTGCGATGGCGATGCCACTGCTCTTCGACACGGGGTACACGTTCTTCGTCGACCCACCGACCGACCTGCTGTACGAGTACCGGAAGGACCTGTTCGCCTATGCCGTCATCATCGGTCTGCTGACACTCTCCCGTCAGATCGAACTCGGGAACCAGGAAGCCGCAGAAGCACGGAAAGAGGCGCAGGAAAGCGGCCGGCTCACCCTGAAATCCGGGGGCCGCACCATCGTCAAGGGCTCCCGCCGGTACCGCGACCGACTCGCACCACCCCAGGACGCACCGCCACACACCGACGCCTAGCCTTCGACGACCGGCCGGCTGATGTTCGTCGTTTCCCGATCAGATGCGGGGAAGGGCATGGTCCTGCCCGAAGAACAGACACATCGCCTGCGGCTGGACGCCGGTAACGGCCACAGCTACTGAAAACGGCCGTGACCAGGATGTCCGAAGATCAGCCGCTTCGACGGTTGCCATACTGGCGAGGACTCTGCACCGTGCCGGAACGGCCGTGGACACGGCTCGTGGTACCCCCGATGTGGTTGGCGGTGGCTTTGCCCTTGGACCGGCGTGCCGCCCGGTTCTGGAAGGGCTGCGGCTGCTCCTCGGTTCCCGCTTCGCCGTCGGCGGTGGGATCGGCGTCGCTGGTGGCGTCGGCCATCGGTGTCTCCTCGTGCTGTTCAGGACTGGGCTGTTCGCTGCGGACCCGGAAGCATGGCCGCCGCGATACGCAGACGGTAGCGTGCAGGCCGACTCGGGTCGGGACCGACTGCCCGGGTGGACATCCAGTCACGCCAGCGCCCTCGACAGGGTGGTCCAACCCGACACCGTCCGCACACCCGAATTGCCGCATAACGGGCGTCACGACACGTGGCAGGTGCCGGGGTAGGTTGAATCGTCGGTGTGCTGACGAACAGACGTTGCCGCCGACCGTCCGCGAGGACCACATCCTCGAACAACTCGACCCATGCTGGCCATAGCCTTCTCCCCCGGCCGACCCACCGACACAGTCCGAGCCAGGGCCGACGCCCAACACGACGACACCGACCACCAGGCCATCACGGCAGCGGACCGGCCACTCCTCGACGCCTGCGCCAAGCAGGCCATCCGCACCCAACCCGTCCAGGACGCCCTCCGCGCCCACGACCAGGCCGCGTTCACCACCGCCCTGACCACCACCATCGCCGCCCTGAACGACCCCGCCGACACGACCGCCTCACCGATATCCACGACGACCCGGCGTTCCGTACCGGCATGACCGACCTCGCCTGGAATTGCCTCGCTCACCAGGTGGAGGCCCACCAGCAGCACCAGACCGACTCGCACCCGGCCGATCCCACGTCGATCACCGCCAAGGCATTCGTCCCCACCGCCCGCGAACCCGACCGCCTGCCACCACCCACCCCGTCGAGGCCCACCCACCCAACTCGGTAGGCCCAGTCAGGACCACGCCCGATGACACCCCAGCCATACAAGCCCCAGACCTGCAAACGACCGTCGAGCCTCCCCGACGCCGTCCACGGATCGACACCCGCCAGGCGTTGATCAGCAGCGATGAACCGCTGCTGGCCTACTGATCAAGAGTCTCAAGCGGCTGCATCGCTCCGCTCCCGATCGGCCGCCCAGCCCGATCCACCAGTCCAGAGAGCACCAGTACGCTAGGCCGACCGACCTCCAGCAGTCATCCACATGCGACGTGGGAAGTTCGTGATGACCTTCAGAACCAAAGTGAACGAAAACCGGAAAATAGATCTTTAGCGCCCCAGGTCAAGAAGTCTGCTCCCCGCGTACGCGGGGGTGATCCGCGATGACAGTCGATACATCATCACGTAGGACACTGCTCCCCGCGTACGCGGGGGTGATCCGATGCCGAGGGGCTTCTTGTTGCCGTCGCCGGCCTGCTCCCCGCGTACGCGGGGGTGATCCCTAGGAGTTGCCCCGCCGCTTCTGGTCCTGGTCCTCGCGCCGCAGCGGCGCACCGGTCCGGGTGGATCTCACATCTGTCTCGCGGGCCGACCTGAGTGGCAGTCCTATCGGCTGGGGGAGTCGAGCCCCGCTGCCGGGGCTTTCACCGCAGGAGCCTTCCCACTTGGGTTGGTGCCGGTCTGGGGCGCGGCCATGGCGTTTCGGGTCGAGGCGGGAAAGGCCCGAGCGGCCCTCGTTGCCGGTTCGCTGCCGGTGGCGGAACTGTCCGCTCGGGTCAGGATTCCCGTCCGGTCTGTCGGCTGCTCTCCGCCGAAGAAGCGCATGGTGTCCCTCGGGTCGCGGTAGGCAGCAAGTCGGTTTTCCGCGTACGTGACCTGCCCGATCGTCTCGGGCGAGGTGGACTCGCCGTCGATCTTCTCCGCCGCCGACTTCCGGTCGGTCCAGTAGGCGAGCGCCGCCGCCCGGAGGCGTTCACCCTCGACACCGCCTGCGTACCGAATCCCCGCCTGCTCCGCGGCTGCCGGAACCGCCCGACCGGACGGCTCGGTGTGGGCCGCCTGTACCTGAACGGTGCCCTGACCTCGGTGCCTGGCGCCGGGATCGTTGCGCCCGTCGAGCTGGTCCTGCACCACCCGGCAGGCGAAAGCCGCCGGCATCCGGGCCCGGTCCACGAAGTCAGGCACACCACGTAGGAGGTTCTGCACGTCGTGACCGGCTCGCTGCGCCCTCTCCAACCTGGACGCCAAGGCATCCCACGCCCCGCACCCCAACACCTTGTCGGCTCGCTGCCCCGACGGCCACGCCCTGCGGACCTCAGCGGTCATCCGCTCCCGCCCGTCACGCACCGCCCCGGCGGACATCGTCGGCCGGTCCGTAGCCTCATGCGCCGCCCGGTCGACGGCGTCGGACAGCACCTCGACACCATCCGGCTCCTGCGCTGATTCCCGCTTCCCAGGAACCCGGCCGGTCCTCTTGGCGAGCTGGTCAACAACCATCTGCCGAGCCTGCTGCGCCCCAGGGTCGACGTGCTGCCACGTCGACGCGGCACGCCACACCCGGACGACGTCCTCCGTGCCCGCAGTACGCCACCACTCCGGCCGCATCGCACGCCGCCACACCGCCGCGTCGGCCTGCTGCGCCGCACGAGCCTGCGCACGGAGCTGCCGAGACTGCTCCTCGCCGGCCTTCGCAGCGCGGCGAAGTTGCGCGATGCGGGCGTCGATCAGCAGCCCGGCCAGTTGCCCGGCGACCTGGATCGCACCGGTGACCGTCGCCGTGGCCCGCTGGTGAATCTCGGCCATCTCACTGTCGGGCACTACCCCGTCCTCCTCAACGATCCACAACCGGGGCCGGAGCCGCGACGGTGTGGACCGGCCCCTGCGGCGGGCTGCTCTTGGGTTGCACGTGAACGTGGTCGACGAGCTGCGCGCCTCACCGCGCCGACAACTCGGCGCTCGTCCTCGCCACGGCTGGCCACTGCGGCGAGGCACCGCCGCGCCCGGCGCTAGAAGACCCCCGCCGAACAGCAAAACCTGCGGCCGACGAGCTGGCCGGGGAGGATCGGGCAGCGCAACGACACCGCTTCGGTCCTCTCGTCGTATCGAGGGGGACCGACAGTCCGTCGAAAATCACGGCCTCGCTCCCAGCGGAGCGCCGCGCTCCCGCATCCACGGAACCGGGTCGATCGCGTTGCTGCTGTTGGCGTTGTACGGGCCCTTCGGAACATTCACGTGCACCTCGAAGTGCAGGTGCGGCCCCGACGAGCCCCCACTGTTACCGACGAAACCGATCACCGTTCCGGCGGCCACCCGCTGACCGACCGACACCTCCGGGCGGCGGATCAGGTGGCAGTACCGGGTCACCACGTCCCCGGCATGCCGGATGTCGAGGTACCACCCGCAGCCCCGCGACCGGGTGTGCCCGTCGCGGTCGCACGTGGTGTACCAGTCGCATGTGACCTGCTCCACCACGCCCGCCGACGCCGCACGGATCGGGTCGCCCCGCACGTTCGGCGTCGACATGTCCACCCCGGCGTGCAACCGACCGTTACGTGGCCCAAACGGGCTCCCGACGAACGCCTTCACCGGCTGCACCCATCCGCCGGGTCCGACCGGAACCGGCCCCAGCTCACCGGTCCCACACGGTGCCAACGGCGCGCCCCCACCGACCTCCTCGATGCTGGACAGCCCCAGTACGTGCGCAGCGAGCCGCTCGGCGTCGTCCTCCCACTTCTGGTACTCCTCCGGGTACGCCGAGCGCTGCACCGCCTGCGCCGCGTCGGTCAGCCGCATCCGCTCCCACCCGTCGACCCGGACGAGGGCCTCGTAGAACTTCCCGGCGGCGTACGACGGCATCATCCGTTCCCGCACGCTGCCCCACCCCGGCCGCTGCTGGAACAGCCCCACCGAGTCGTGGTCGGTGCCCGTCCCGTCGTGCGGCAGGGACAGCGACTCCGGCACCGTCGAGTTGGCCAGATTGCGCAACGTGGACTCCTGCATCGCCGTGGCCAACGCGATCACGTAGCCGCGCGGTGGAACCTCACGCTGACGGCCGACCGACGCGATCACCGTCGCGTGCCCGATCTGTGTCGACGTCCACTGGTCGAAGGCGGGAACCGGCGACGCTCCGGGTGCCGGGGGCACCTCACATGCTGCCGCCTCCGCCGCCGACTGGCCGAACATCAGCAGCGGAAGCCCGACCATCCCGCCGCAGAGCAACATCACCACCGCTGCCACCGCCACGACCAGCGACACCGCCTGGCGGTTCACCGGACAGTCCGAACGAAGTCGTTACCGGTGACTCGCCACCGGCCGTCCACTGCGGCGACTCGCACGGTCAGGGTGCCGCTGTCGGTCGGCACGTCGTACGCCGCTCGGCCGTCGGTCGGCTTGGTTCGTGCGACCGGACGACCGGTCACCCGGGTCGCCGGCACCTGTTCCGGATCGACAGTACGCAGTGTCTGCGCGAAGTCCGGATCGCAGCTGTCCGCGACCCCCTCCCACCACTGTCCGGCTGACAGGTCCGAGCGCACCCACGCGGCGGCGAACGCGGCCGCCACCCGGGGCGCCTCACCGGCCGGTGGTGTCCGTTCCGGATCGACCCGATGGTCGTCTCCGCCGGGCTGCTCGCGTGACGGCTCGTTGCTCGGAACCCCTACCGAGGGCGTCGGATACACCGGCCCGCTCACGCTCGGTCCTCGCACCCCGTCACCCGGCTCGGCACCACAAGCTGTGGTCGCCACGACCACGAAGGTGAGCGTCACCACAGTCGACCATCGACGACGTTCGCCGTGCGCGCGGGCTTCTGCCCTGCGTGCCATTCCCCGCACCCCCGTGCCGTCGATCGTGCCCCGCTGGAGCAGAGCAATCACCATAGATCTTGAATGGAACACGGTGCTACTGTCTGGTGCTCGTCGGTGACCTGCAGCACGGGGGAGGGATCGCATGACGGGTAGTAGTCACGCACGCCACCACACTCTCGCCACGTGAAGGGTGGTGGCGCCGCGGCGATCCGCACGCGCCCCCGCCCCGCACCCGGCCTCCCCCTCACCGCGATTCCAGAGAATCACCTCAGCAGGGGGTGGCCATCGTTGTGGTGGGTCGGCTGCCACGGCGGTGCCGGCACGAGCACGCTCGCCGCACTCGCCGGCTTCGGCGCGGACTTCGGTGCCTCCTGGCCGGCGCTGACCCCCGACATGCCGTCCGCCCAGGTGGTCCTCGTCTGTCGGGCGACCGCCACGGGAACGTGGGCCGCCACCGGCGTCATCGAACAGTGGAAGCGACGTCACGGGGTCTCCCGCCTGACCGACGTCGTCGGCGTCGTCGCCGTCGCCGCGTCAGCCCGCCGACAACCGAAGATCGTGACCGACCGCCTGCGACTCCTCGGCGGATGGACACCGAACCTGTGGCGCATCGGCTGGGTCGAAGCCCTTCTGGCCGCCGACGACCCCCGGGACGTCGGCGTCCCCCCGGACGTCGAGGCCCTCCGCCACGCCATCTGGCACCGAACACGAAAGCAGGAAGGGACACGATGACCACCCTCACGGCAGCCCTCGACCTGGTGCTCACCGCGCTGCCGGACCCCGGCGGCGGCGAAGCACCACCCGGAGTCGACGGAAAGATCCTCACCCTCCTCAAGTGGGTCGCATACCTCGCCAGCGCAGCCTGCGTCGGCGGCATGCTCTACACCGCCGCCCGGATGGCCATCTCCCACCGTCGCGGCGACGACACCAACGTCGCAGCCCTCGGCTGGGTCTTCGCCGCCTGCATCATCATCGGCAGCGCCTCCGGCATCGTCGGCGTCCTCATCGCATAGGCGGCAATCATGACCACGACACCACCCGCCCCGGACTTCGCCAACCGTCCGCCGTGGACCCGGCCCGGGTTCATCGCCGCCGCCGCACTGGTGGCCGCCATCATCGTCGCGGGCCTGCTCATCGCCGTACTGCCGAACGGCGAGGAGGAACCCGGCACCTCTGCACCACCAGCCGGGCCGACGCGGGCCGGCGGAGATCCGAGTCAGGCACTCCCCACCGAGGAGTCGCCCGCTGAGGTACCGACGACCGCGCCGAACGGCGTGACGTGGGAGTTGGTCGGCCCGCTTGCTGCACCGGTCAGCACCTCGGCCGGCCCGAAGCAGGTCACGGAGACATCGGCCGTCGGTTTCGCACACACCCCAGAAGGTGCCCTGATAGCCGCCACTCAGATCCTGGTGAGGTCCACCTTCACCCTCGGGCGCAAGCACTGGGAGCCCACGATCGAACGGCAGTTCGTTCCCAGCGACGACCGGGATCGTCTGTTGGCCGAGCTACGCGCGTTGGACAGCAGCCAGGTCGATCCTGGCGCCTTCAGTCAGATCGCCGGTTTCAGCTACCAGTCCTACACCCCCGACACCGCAGTGATCGGACTCGTGCTTCGCGCACCTTCCACTGGCGCCCCGCAGTACCACGTTCTGTCACTGACGTTGCTCTGGCGAGACGGCGACTGGCGGATGCAGGCTCCACCTGGAGGGTCATGGGGCTCGGTCAACCGCCGGACCGATGACCTCACCGGTGTCGTTGCCTGGGGGCCCCGGTAGTGACCGCTTGCCCGCCGGCTATCCCCTGGTGTGTTCCTGGCCAGATCATCCGCAACGTGGCTGGCGGCTTCTTCGAGGATCTGGCCGAGCAGTCGACCAAGGCCGCTGCGGGCATGATGGAGGCGCTGCTCACCGGCTGGTTGAGCATCCAGTCCCCTGACGTCTCCACAGGCACCTGTTGGACTCCCGCGGGAACCCAGGACCTTCTGTGTGACAAGCCCGTCGACTACCTGCGCGCGTACACCCACTGGGCGGTCGCCGCCATCGCAGTCGGAGCCGTGCTGGTCGCTGCACTTCGGCTGGCCTGGGAACGCAACGGCCAGGCAGCCGGCTCCTTCACCAAAGGGCTGGTGACGATGGTGGTACTGGCTGGTGCGGGCGTGCCGGCCGTGCAACTGCTCATCGAGATCGGCGACGCCTACTCCACATGGATCGTCGATGCCGCCGCCGACGAAGATCTCGGCAAGCGTCTTCAACTGTTCGCTCCGGCCGCCTTGACGCCCAACCCCTCCTGGCTGATGGTCATCGGCATCTCGCTGATGATGTTCCTGACGACGATGGTGCAGCTACTGCTCCTCCTCGCTCGTAGCGCCGGGCTGATCTTGCTCGCCGGGCTGCTTCCACTGGCCGCCGCAGCCGGCATCTCCGGATCAGGCCGTGCGATCCGGGACCGGTACCTGACGTGGCTGCTTGCGCTGGTGCTCTACAAGCCTGCCGCAGCCACGATCTATGCAGCCGTGTTCTGGCTGCTCGGCAAGGGCAACGACCTCACCACGCTTCTGACCGGGCTAGCCATGTTCTGCATGGCCATCGTTGCGCTACCCGCGTTGCTGCGGCTGATCGCTCCCGCAGTGTCGACGCTGTCGAGCGGTGGCTCCGGTGGTGCCGGAATGGCCGCCGCATCGAGTGTCGGTCAGGTCGCGTCGGGGGCGCTCCGGCTCAGCGGCAGCAGCGGATCCGGGCGAGGCGGAGGTGGCGGCGGGTCCACCAGCCAACGCCCTGAGGGCTCGACCTCGACGACACCCGTACCCGCTTCCCGTCCGTCCGGTGGAGGCCCCGGCCAAGGCGGAGGCGGGGGCGGCTCGACCGGCATGGGTGCCGGCGGGGGAACGTCGGCTGGCAGCGGCGGCGCGGCTACCAAGGCGGGGACGGGCGCAGCCATGTCGGCTGGGGGCGGTGCTGCGACAGCGGGCGCAGGCGCCGGGGCTGGAGCAGGCTCGGCCGCTGCGGCGGGCGCGGGACCCTGGGGTGTTGCCGCCGCGGGCGCATGGATGGCGGTCAAGGCCGGTCCGGCGGCCGTGGGCAAGGGCGGCGGTACGGCGTCGGGAGCGGTGGATGGTGAGGGTTCGTGAGCACCGGAGTACGGGATCAGGGCGCTGAGCCGCAGCGTACGTACGGCAACTGGCGGTTGGGGCGGGGTGCGGGGCTGTTCGGGCTCGGGCCGGCGGGCAGCATCGGTGGACTGCTGGTCATGGCGCTCGCCGCGGCGATGATGCCGTTCTCCACCCTCGCTGCGGCGATCACCGCGCTGGTCGCGGTGATGGTGCTCGTGCCGTTGGCGATCCGGGTCAACGGCCGCACCGGCTTCCAGGTCGTCTCGGCTCGGGTGGCGTGGTGGATGGCCCGGGCCCGCCGCCATCACGTCTACGTCTCCGGGGTCGCCTCCCGGGTCTCGTCTGCCCACCAACTGCCCGGGGTGCTGGCCCGGTCGGAGATGTACGAGGTGGAGACCGGACGGTCCGGGCTGGTCGCGGTGGTGGTGGTGCCGCAGAGTCGGCACTACACCGTCACGCTGCGGTGCGCGCCAGAGGGCATGGACCTGGTCGACCAGGCGGTCGTCGACGCCCGGGTCGGTCACCTCGCCGGTTGGCTGTCGGTCCTGTCGCGGGAGCCGCAGCTCGTGCAGGCGCAGGTGACGATCGAGACGACCCCGGATCCGGGTACCCGGCTCGCCGCCGAGGTCGCCGCGACGTCCCGGCCGGACGCCCCGACCCTGGCGCTGCAGGTGCTCGACGACGTGGTCCGCTCGTATCCGGCCGGGTCGGCGACGGTGGACACCCTGGTGTCGTTGACCTACTCCGCCCCGCCCGGGCGGGCGATGTCGCACGAGGACGTCTGCCGTGAGGTGGCCGCCCGACTGCCGCACCTGCACGCCGGGCTGACCGGTGCCACCGGGGCCGGCATCGTGCCCATGTCCGCGAGCGGCCTCGCGAAGGTGGTCCGGGCGGCGTACGACCCGGCCGCCGCCCTGGACCTCGCCCGCGACCCGCAGCTCGCCCCGGACTGGCCGCAGGCCGGGCCGGTCGCCACCCGGGAGAGCTGGGACTTCTACCGGCACGACTCCGGGGTCTCCCGGACCTGGTGCATGGTCGAGGCACCGCGCGGGGTGGTCTACAGCCGGTTGTTCTCCCGGCTGACCGACCCCGATCCCCAGTTGCTGCGCAAGCGCGTGTCGCTGGTCTACCGGCCGTACTCGCCCGGGGAGGCGGCCCGGCTGGTCGAGGCCGACAAGCGTGACGCCCGGTTCCTCGCCGGTAAGAAGCACCGGCCCAGCGCCCGGGACCTCACCGACCTGGCCGCCGCCGAGCAGGCCGCCGAGGAGGAGGCCACCGGGGCGGGGGTCGTCCGGTTCACCGTGCTGGTCACCGCCACCGTCGCCGACGAGGAATCACTCGACGAGGCCACCGGCATCATCCGGGCCCGCGCCGGTGAGGCCCGGCTGGTGATGCGACCGATGTACGGCTGCCAGGCCGCCGGGTTCGCCGCCGGTCTGCCAGCCGGCGTGGTCCTGCCCGTTCACGCCACGATCCCCTTCTAGGCGGTGCCATGACGATCACCACCAACAGTTCCACCCCGTCACCGCCTCAGCGGCCCGCCGGTCGCCGCGCCGGACGGCTCGGGCATGCCGGGCCCGGCGGAGGCCGATGGTCGTGGATCGAGCCACCCACCGAGTACCGGGGCACCACCGTCCAGGTGTGTGGCCTGTACCCGTTCGGTACCGGCTCGTCGACCCCGATGGTCGGCGTACCGGTGGGGCGGCACCTCTACACGGGCAGCGCGGTCTGCTTCGACCCGATCTCCTGGTACACCCGGGCCCGACTGATCAACAACCCGTCCGTCTGGATCCAGGGCGAGCCGGGCTCCGGCAAGTCCACCAGTGTCAGGCGGATGGTTCTCGGGCTCACCGCCCAGGGCGTCACCCCGCTGATCCTCGGCGACCTCAAGCCCGACTACGCCGCCCTCGTCCACGCCCTGGGCGGGCAGGTGCTGCGGATCGGCTCCGGCCTCGACCGGATCAACCCCCTCGACGCCGGACCCTGGCGGCAGGTCCTCGACCGTGTCGACCACCGCACCGGCGCCGTCGTCCGGGCGGCGGTCACCGACCGGCGGTTGAACATGCTCGTCGCCCTGGCCACCCTGATCCGGCGTGGGCCGGTCAGCTCCGACGAGACCACCGTCCTCGCCGCCGCCCTGCGGTACCTCGCCGAACGGGAGACCGACACCCAGCCGGTCATCTCCGACGTCCTGGCCGTCATCCGTGACGCCCCGCACGAGGTCCGTGCGGTCACCCTGTGGCAGGAGGACGAGGACCTCCCCCGGTTCCGGGAGGACACCGCCGGGTTGCACCGCACCCTCCTCGCGTTGCTGCACGGGCCGCTCGGCAGCACCTTCGAGGGGCAGACCACCACCGCGATCCGCCTCGACACCCCGGCCGTGTGCGTCGACATCTCCGGCATCGACGACACCGACGAACTGCGTACCGCCGCGACCCTGCTGGCCACCTGGTCGTACGGGTTCGCGCAGGTCGAGGCGGCACACCTGATGGCCGACCTCGGCCTCGCCCCCGCCCGCACGTTCTTCACCGTCCTCGACGAGCTGTGGCGGGCGCTGCGCGTCGGCCACGGCCTGGTCGACCGGGCCGACGGGCTCACCCGCCTCAACCGGCAGAAGGGCACCGGTACGGCCTTCATCACCCACTCCCTGGCCGACCTGGAGGCACTGCCCACCGCCCACGACCGGGCCAAGGCCCGCGGGTTCGCCGAACGCTCCGCCGTCCTGATGATCGGCCCCTGCTCCGACCAGGAGCTGGACGCCATCGCCCGGGTACGGCCCCTGTCCCAGGCGGAACGACGGGAGGTGCTCTCCTGGTCGGCTCCCCCCTCGTGGAGCACCGCCGAGGGCGGCGAGACCGTCGGACGGGGAAACTTCCTGATCAAGGTCGGTTCCCGCCCGGGGATCCCCGTGCACCTGGAACCCACCGACGTGGAGAAACAGCTCGGCAACACCGACTTCCGCTGGACGATGACATGAGCCGCCCCGCTGGCCCCCGCAGCGGCCACGACGACGCCGGACTGATCGTCGGGGGCCTCGCCGCACTCGCCGTCGTCGTCACCGGCGGGGTGTGGCTGCCCGTTGCCCTCACCGACCCGCCCGGCCACACCGGCGGCGGCCCGATCGCCACCGTCGCCGCCGTCCTGCACGGGCAGGTCACCTGGACCGTCGGCTGCACCCTCGTCGCCCTGGCCGAGGTGGTCGTCCTGGGCCTGCTGACCGCCGGCATCCTCGGGGTACGGAAGGTGGTCGGGCGACGCCGTACCCGGGTCGACTCGGCCGCCCGGCGGATGGCCAACCGGAACGACCTCGCCCACCTCGGACCCAAGGGCATCGCCGACAGCGGCCGGCGACTACGTCCGAGCCTCGCCGACGTCGACCGACCCGACCCCGACCAGCTCGGCGTCATGATCGGCACCACCGTCGCCGGCGGGATGCCGCTACGCCAGTCCTGGGAGGACATGGCCATCGACATCTGGGGACCCCGCACCGGCAAGACCACCAGCCGGGCGATCCCCGCCATCGTCGCCGCCCCCGGCCCCACCCTGGTCACCAGCGTCAAGGGCGACATCGTCGACGCCACCCGCGACGTCCGTACCGCCCGGGGTGACACCGTATGGGCGTTCGACCCGCAGCACCTCCTCGGCCCCGACCAGGGCCTGTGGTGGAACCCCCTGCGCGCCGTGAGCACCATCAGCGACGCCCGCCGCCTCGCCGAACACTTCGCCGCCGCCGAACGCGAACCCGGCGTCAGCCGCGACGCCTTCTTCGACCCCAGCGCCGAGGAGTTGGTGGCGAACCTCCTGCTCGCCGCCGCCGTCGGCGGCCGGGACATCCTCGCCGCATACCGGTGGGCCGTCAGCCCCCGCGACGACGAACCCGCCCTCCTGCTACGCGACAACGGCCTCCCCATGCCCGCCGACGCCGTCTCCGGCGTGGTCAACATGCCCGACAAGACCCGAGGCGGCATCTACGCCGGCGCCCAGAAGATGCTCATGTGCCTCACCGAACCGTCGGTCACCGCCTGGGTCACCCCACCCACCCGAGGCGGGATCCCCGAGTTCACCCCGGACACCCACGTCACCAGCACCGACGTGCTCTACCTGCTCTCCCAGGGCGGCCCCGGCTCCCCCGCCCCCCTGGTCGCCGCCCTCACCGACGCCGTCCTGCGCGCCGGAGAACTCCGCGCCCGCACCTCGCCCGGCCGACGCCTCGACCCGCCGCTGCTGGCCGTCCTCGACGAGGCCGCGAACATCTGCCGCCTCCGGCAGCTACCCAACCTGTACTCCTACTACGGCTCCCACGGGCTGCCCATCATCACCATCCTCCAGTCGTACCCGCAGGGCGTCGACGTGTGGGGCCGCGAAGGCATGCGCAAACTGTGGTCCGCCGCGAACATCCGCACCTACGGCGGCGGCGTCGCCGACCCCGACTGGCTGGAGGAACTCTCCAAACTCATCGGCGAACACGACGTCACCACCCGGTCGACCAGCAGCAGCGGCTCCGGGTGGGGCCAACGCTCCGTCTCCCACGCCACCCGCCGACAACGCATCCTCGACGTCTCCGACCTGCACGCCCTCCCCCGCGGACGGCTGGTCGTCTACGCCTCCGGCGCACCACCGGCACTGGCCCGCACCGCCCCCTGGCAGGACGGCCCGTACGCCGCCGCGATCCGCGCCTCCATCGCGCACTGGGACCCCCACGGCCGTACCGACTGGACCCTCACCCCCGACGCCCCGCCGGAGCCGACCCCATGACCACGCCCTCCCCCGGACCGGTCGACGACCCGGTCGCCGACCTCACCGCCCTGCTCGACCAACTCACCAGCAGCCCCGACCCCGACACGGCCAGCCAGGACCCCGACACCCCCGAGCCGGCCTTCAACAACGTCAACGAGTTCGTCGCCGGCTACCTCGCCCACGTCCTGGAGCGGCGGGTCGCCACCGGACCCACCCCCGGCATCAACTGGTGCCCCCGCTGGTGGGCGCACCCCGAAGCGCTCTCCCGCCTCTACGCGCTGTGGCGAGCCTGGGAAGCTCTACGCGTTAGCGACCCTCAGACCGGCATGAGCATCTGGTGGCGCGACCATCTCGACCCGCACCTGACGGTCTTGACTAGCGATGCCGGCCCCTTCACTCGCTGCGCGTCGGGCCGACACCGAGATCCGGAGCCTCTGTCCATGGAACCCGCTCCGGCCGAAGTGCTGGCCCAGTTTCCCGACATCTGACGCTTGGGCATCCGGAAGAAAGGCGAGGATGACCGAGATGACAGTTGAACCGACATCGTGGCCGGTGTGCCCGTGGGTCACCACGCTGAACAGACTGCCCAGCTCACATGTGATCCATAGAAGGGATATCAGAGTGACCAGCAACTTGCCGGCAGTTCGCCAGCCCGACGGTCATCTCAATGCCATGGTGACCTGGCAGCACCGCCGCGGCGGCCAGGCCCACTGTCTGGTGCGTCTCTATCCGTCCGACGGTCGAGTCGTGGCAGTTGCATCGGAGATCAGCTCCAACGACGACCGCTACGGCATTGCCGACGATATGTCTGGTGTCGCCGCGAAGGCGCTGCATTTGGTCCAGGAGCAATTCAACGCAGACCCGCACAGCATCACTTGGCTGACCCACCACGGCGCCTTCTCGTACTACGACGCGTTTGACCCTGACACCTTCACCCTTATCCCTCTGTCCTGGGACGGACGATGTTTCCAGGACAACCTCGAAGCCCACCGTCTACTGACCGAGGGCGAGGTACGCGGCCTGCTCGGCGGCCGGAATCTAGAACCGGTACCCAGAGTGCTCGCCAACCTCGGCTGGCCCTTCTGAGGCCGCCGAAATGGCCACTGCATCGGAGAATCACATCTCGGGTCGGCAGATCCTGCGGGCCGTCCATGACCTATACGCTGGTTACCGCGACCCCATGGCGGCCCTAGTTAAAAAGGTTACAATAATCCGAGTTGAGGCTGCAGCAAACCATCCGGTGGACTGGCAGGCCCGCACGAATGCCTCACGGATCTCCGCTGAGCAAAAGGTCGTGAACTTCACCAAGATCGGCCTGGACGTCGACCACCTGGTACTGCCGGCGCGCGTCGCCCCGGCACAGTTCGCGGCCACCATCAAGCGGGCGAATGTCGACCCGACCGTCACCGCCATCATCGTGCAACAACCGGTTCCCGCACGGCTGCGCCAGTTCGTCCAGGACATCGCCCCGCACAAGGACATCGACGCACTGACCGAGAATTCGCACCAGCAGGTGTGCGCCACCGCCGAAGGGATCTGGCGAGTAGTGCAACCCTTCGTCCGGGACGCGCCAGCCGTCGCGGTGGTGGGAGCCCGCGGGTTCGTCGGACGCGGTGTGGTCCACCGCCTCGTCGAACACGGTCACGATCCGCTGCTCCTCGACCTGGGCAACGACCTGGCCGCCGTGCGCGACGCCGACATCGTCATCTCTGTCACCGGCAGCCCGGGGTTACTCGGTTTAGAGCACATACGCCCGGAGCACCGGCTCGTGGTGGATTCTGGCTTCGTTCCGCTTCTCGACGGCGGGGTGGCAGGCGACGTCTCTCCCCTGGCCGCCGGTGTTCCCCAGTACATCACCCCGGTACCTGGCGGAATCGGACCCGTCGAGATGGCGGTCCTGGTTGAGCGGGCTGTCCGCAAAGAGCTAGCTCCCGACCTGCCGCCCTGGCACTACCAAGGACGTCCGTACCAGGCCAGCCTCAGCGGCCCCGCTGCGGCTGCCCAAACTGCAGCAATCGCTTTTCCACGCTCCACCCAGGTACCTCGTCAGAGCAGGCCGTCGGCCTCGGACCAGCCGCCCCCGCTCCCGGGTAGATCCGAGCCCTGCAGCGATCGGGATCACCACCGATGACGCCGCCAGTCGCCAACTGGCCGACCCTGGACGCCGTCACCACCGCGAAGCTGGTCAACCGAAGGAAGCTCTGCCCCGCCGATGTCGTCGAGGCCACCTTGACGCGCATCGCGACCGTGGACGCCGAGCTACGAGCCTTTCGTGAGGTCTGGCCGGACCGGGCACGCCGCACGGCATACGAGTTGCGAGACGCTATTCGCGCCAATATTCTTTTACCGCTTGCGGGTGTCCCGCTGGCTGTCAAAGCGAGCGAGGGTCTCGAATCGCCACAGGCGCGTCGGCTGCTCGACGCCGGATGTATTCCGATTGGCGCCACCTCAGTGCCGCGAGGCACCACCTGGCAGACTTGGGGGCACACCGACCGTGGCCCCACCATTAATCCCTGGCGTGCAGATCGCTCTCCGGGAGGATCATCCGCCGGTTCCGCAGCCGCAGTCGCAGCAGGTCTCGTACCACTGGCCACGGGTAATGATGGTGCTGGGTCGCTACGGATTCCGGCAGCCTGGTGCGGCGTCGTCGGCATCAAGACCACCAACGGACGCCTACCATCCGTCAACACTCTTAACGCACCCGGCCCCCTGGCCCGCACCGTCGCGGACGCCGCCGCCTACCTCGATGCCGTTCTCGGTACGAATCTCCTTGCCCACACCAGGGACCCCCTCCAAGGAGCGCCGATCCGGGTGGTATGGTCATCCACCCTGGGCTACGCGGACGTCGATCCGCAGGTGATGGCACCTGCTCGTGACGCCGCCGACCGACTCGCTACCAGCGGCCTGCTCCAGTGGGTTCGGCACGATCTGCTTCTCGAAGACCCTGCGCCCGCCTGGCGGGCTCGCCGGACGGTCTCACCCACGGGCCATGCCGCCGACGTGCCGCACACCGTCAACGTGCACCGGCTGGCTGAGCTGTTCGCAGCCGCCGACGTGCTGTTGACACCCACGACTCCCCACGAGGCGCACGGTCACACGGGGCCAGGAAGCCGCATGAACGTTGCACTGACCTGGGCCTTCAACCTGAGCGGTCACCCGGCCGCAAGCGTTCCCGCCGGCTTCGCCCCCGACGGCACACCAGTGGGCCTCCAGATCGTCGCCCGCCATCACCGCGAGGACCTACTCGTGCGTGCAGCCGTAGCTCTGCAGATCCTGAAACCGTGGTCTAACCTGGCGTACCCGCTACTACAGACAGGATCGATACCGTGAACGACGGTCCAGGTCCGGCATACCTCAGCCGACTCCCGGGTTCCTCGAGAGCCGCCGTCATCCGACCGTAAGGTAGCCGGCGAGGGTGTAGGCGGGAGCGCGGTCGAGTCGGCCGCCGCGTGGTCGTAGCGGCGGGTGGCGCGGGCGTCGGCATGGCCGAGTTGCTCTTGGACGTCTTCGAGGTTCGCGCCGGCGTCGCGGGCGAGGGTGGCGCAGGTGTGCCGCAGGGCGTGCGGGGACACCTTGACCGGGATCCCCGCCGTCATCGGGAGGCGGGCGAGCAGTCGGGTGACCGTCCGAATCACCCGCACCCGCACCACCACCAGCGGCAAGACCAGCCGCGAGACCACCTACCTGATCACATCCCTACACGCCACCGACGCCCAACCCGCCGACCTACAGCACTGGGCCAGAGCAGAATGGCTGATCGAGAACCAGCTACACCACGTCAGAGATGTCACGTTCCGTGAAGACCACCATCAGGCCCGCACCGGCACCGGCCCCGCCGTCATGGCCACCCTCCGCAACACCGCAATCGGCTGGCACCGGATCAACGGCGAACCCGACATCGCCCGCGCCACCCGACACGCCAACCGACGACCACACGACCTCCAGGGCTATTGCCTAGTCGTGTCGCCCCCGCTCGCGGTCGGTTTTCAGGTGGTCACGGCGTCGATCAGTTCGTGCGGGCGGTGGTTGGCGCGTCGAGGAGCTTCGGCGATGTTGGCAGCCCCGGCGATGCGGTGGAATCCGATTGCGGTGTTACGGAGCGTGGCGAAGACGGCGGGTCCGTTGGCGGTCCGGGCCTGATGAGCATCCTCACCTAGCATGACATCCCGCACGTAGTGGAGGCGATTCTCGATGTGCCATTCGGATCGCGCCCAGGTGCCCAGATCGGCGGGCTGGGCCTGGCCGGCGGGCGGCGAGACGGTCAGGTACGCCGTTTCGCGGCTGGTCTTGGTCTTGACCGTGCGGGTCCGGGTAATCCGGACGGCATGTTCGGCGTGAGGGAAACCCAGCCCGCCCGGAGTCTTGACGGTGCGGGTCTCCCGACGACCGTGACCGCTCTCGCGGGTCTGGGCCCTGACCGGAACCTGCGCCCAGGGCAGGTCCTTGAGGTGGCGAACAGCCCTGGCTGGTGGGCCTTGACCGCGACCAGGCGCAGCAGCGGAGTGAACGCCGGGATCTCATTCGACTTCGCCGCAACCTGCACCTGGGCGAGCACGATCCCGGTGCTCACCTCGTACGCCGACAGCAGATGCAACTGCCGCCCGCCGGACAGCCGAGCACCGCGGACGACCTTCCGGTCGACGGCGACGAGTAGACGCCACCGACGCCCGGCGATCACGACCGGACCAGCCCGACCCCGTAGCCAGCGGGCCAGGACCTGCGACAACACCTCGGCGTCGAGCCGGATCAGCAGCGCTGACCAGCGGATACCGCCGGCCTCGTGGATCCCTCGGATCGTCGTTGGCCTTTAACGCCACGAACAAGCTGCGGTGGTCATCATCGGTGACCACCGCTGGTTACGGCATCGCGGGGGTCGGTGCGGCAGCACGATCTCGGTCAGTGATGATGACATCAGCGGGTGCGGTCCTGTTCTGGGTCATGGTCTTCGCAAATCCATGATCACCAGCGGGCCGCGGCCAGGGTGGACGTCTGGCTCCAGCTCGGAAATCTCGCCACCTCGATTCGCCCCGGCCTCACCTGCGGCAAACGCCGAATGGCCGACCCGCAGTAGCCTAACGGATCCACCCCACCGAAGATGCCGCACGGACCGGCCCCCGCCATGTCGTATGGAAACGCCACGGTCGCTCTCATGACTGGGGGGAGCGTACTCGCCGTACCCGATAAGCGGGTGATCCGCGACAAGCTGCCACAGTTGTTCGTCGCCGACCAGCTCGGGCCGCTCGCCGGGCCGGCCGAGAAGTTCTCCGCCAGGGAGAATCCGCTGGACCGCTCCGTGCTCGGGCGGCTCGCCGCCAACGGCGAACCATCCGATCCAGCCACTGAGGACACCTTCGCCGAGGCCACGACGTCGGACGCGTTGGAGGGCGGCCCCGATCCGACCGCGCCGAACGTGCCCAGCCTGGCACCCTCCGCGCTCGGCTTCACCACCAGCGTGACACCGTCGATCCCCGAGCTGCAGGTCTCCGCCGCCTGGGGCAGCTACGACATCGGGGTCGACGAGCGGGCTGAGCACGCCACTGGCTGGGCGTGGCGGCGGCACCAGCGCAGCGGCAGACCCGAATTCACACTTCAGACGCCTGCGCCGACACGACGGCCGGCCGCGGCTACCGGGTCCACCAGAACCCGACCAGGCGGGAGATCGCCGCAGCCCGGCAGAACACCGGAGACATCGGCAAGCCCGACAAGGACCCGAACCCTGCGCGGCTGGGTCAACGCCGCGAAGCGGACTGGCCAGCGTCCCGGGCGTGACCCGGACGGTGTCGAGGTGAGTGCGCCCGAAGTGCCCCGGCCACCGCCGGCGGCGGAGCAGACAGGTCTCTCGCCGCCGACCTCGACCACGACCCACTCCGCGAACAGCGATCACCTCGGTCAGGACAGGTACCTCGCCAACCAGTCGAGCATGGGTTGGGGGCGGCGTTGGAACTCCAGGTAGCCGTCCCAGCGCGCGGTCGTCCCGACGATCCAGTGCAGCTCCTTCTGGGCGACGGGGATATTGTCGTACATCGTCTGGACGTCGCCGGGGTCGGTGAGCACGTCGTCGCGTACCTGGTACAGGAAGGTGGGGACGCGGACGTCGCGGGCCCATTCCTGGGGGCTGCGGCGGGCGAAGCCGATGCCGGTGTCGCGCAGGATGAGCTGTTCCAGGTCGTCGAGCCGCCCCGCCGCGCCGAGCAACGCCAGTCGGCGGGCCATGATGACCCGCGCGGTCACCGGCTGGGCCGCGACGAGGCAGCGTACGCCCTCGAACTCCGCCGGGAACCGGGTCATGGCGGCGAAGGTGGCGCTGGCGCCGAGGCAGCGGCTGAACAGGCCGACGGCCGCGTCCCGGGTCTCCGGGCGGCGGCGGGCGTAGGTGAGTGCGCCGACGACGTCCCGGGCCTCGAAGATCCCGCTGGAGGTGATGCCGCCGTTGGCGGCGCCGCTGAGGCCGTGGTTACGCAGGTCGTAGGCGAGGACGTGGTGACCGGCGTCGTGCAGGATCCGGTAGTCGGGGACGAAGTCGACCTCGAACCCGTTGCCGCTGGCTGCCCAGGCCGAGTGCCAGGGCTCCAGATGGGTGGGCAGACCGGCGCGGGTGAAACCCATCGGGTGGTTCGCGATGACCAGCTTGGTCGAGCCGGGCGCGGGGAGGAACCAACCTTCCAGGGGCACCCCGTCGTGGGAGGGGAAGGTGACCTCCTCGAAGTCCAGCCCGAGCTCGCCCGGCGAGCGAAGCACCGGTGAGCGGGGTGGGTGGCTGAATCCAGCCGCGATCCGCTCCAGCAACTGCGACGTCTGGTCGTTCATCGGGTCAGTTCCTCTCGGTCGGGTCGTCCTCGGCGAGCCGGTCACGCACGGCGGCGAGGGCTCTGGCCATGGTTCCGGGTGGACGGGCGAAGGTGGTCGTGGCCGCCGGGGCGGGGCCGGTCCTGACGGTGACGGCGTGCGGGTAGGCGAATTCGCGGAGTCCTTCGTCGCCGTGCTTGCGGCCGTGGCCGCTGTCGCCGCGTCCACCGAACGGCAGCCCGGGGTGCTGCGAGAAGGCGAGCGCGTCGTTGACGCTGGTCATGCCGACGCGCAGGCGGCGGGCGATGTCCTCGCCCCGGTCGCGGCTGAAGACGGCGCTGCCCAGGCCGTACGGGCCGGCGTTGATCCGGGTGATCGCCTCCTCGACGTCCCGGACCCGGACGATCGACAGCACCGGCCCGAAGGTCTCCTCGGTGGCGGCCAGGGCGTCCGGCGGGACGTCGACGAGGATCGTGGGTTGGACGTACCTGTCGTCGGTGGTCCCGTCGGCCGGTGCACCGACCACGGCGGTCGCGCCCCGCTGCAGGGCGTCGGCGATGTGGTGGCGGATGACCGGGATCTGGGCCGGGAGCGGGACCGGGCCGATCAGGTCGTCGTCGCCGCTGCCGGCGTGCACCCGCCCGGCGTGTGCGGCGATCTTCGCCACCAGGGCGTCGTGCACGGCGTCCACGACGTAGGCCACTTCGAGGCTGATGCAGCCCAGGCCGGCGTTCTGGAGCGCACCCCAGGTGATGTGGGCGGCGGCGGAGTCCAGGTCGGCGTCGTCGGCCACCACGACGGCGTCGTTGCCGCCGAGTTCCAGCAGCATCGGGGTCAGGCGCGAGGCACAGGCCGCAGCCACCGCCCGGCCCGAGCGGGCGCTGCCGGTGAACGCGATCTTGTCCACGCCGGTGGTGAGGTGCTGGCCGGTGGCGGCGAAGCCGACGACGGTCTGCAAGGCGGCGGGCAGGTCGGGTACGGCCCGACGCCAGGACCGGGCCAGCCACACGCCGACACCGGGGGTGATCGGGCTGGGCTTGAGTATGACGGCGTTTCCGGCGGCCAGGGCGTGGACGACGATCGCTCCCGGGGTGCCGAGGGGAAAGTTCCACGGCCCGATCACGCCCACCACGCCGTACGGAAGGTGTTCCACCCACGCCCGTTGGTGCGGGGTCGCGGCCGCAGCGGGAACCTCGCGCCGGCCGAGGACCCGTTCGACGTTGTCGAGCACGAAGGTCAGGTGCCCGACGACGGAGAGCACCTCGGCCCGGCCGTCCTCCAGGGACTTGCCGTTCTCTGCGTGGATCAGCGCCGCCAGGTCCTCCCCGTCGCGGGCGATCTCCCGGCGCCACGCACGCAGTCGCGCCGCCCGTCCCTCGAATCCGAGGTCCCACCACGGCCCCGCGGCCGTCCGCGCGACCTGGATCGCCGCACTCACCTGCTCGGGACCCGCCGCCGGGTAGCGGGCCAGTTCCAGGCCGGTGCTCTGGTCGAGGGTGATCACCTCGACGCCGGTGGCGTCCGGGTCGCCGTCCCGGGTCGCCGTGCTGCTCGCGATCTGCGTGCTCATCGTCGTTCCCCTGTCGTCGAATGGTGGTCGGGTGTCGACGCCGAGCCGTCGAGGGCGGTGCGCCGGATCAACGTCAGTACGTGTGCGCGCAGCTCCGCGAATCGGGGCGAGCGCTTGGTGGTCACCTGGTCACGTGGGCGGGGAAGGTCGACCTCCACCGTTTCGAGCACGACGCTCGGGCGGGCGGACAACACCACCACCCGATCCGCCAGGTAGACCGCCTCGTCGATGTCGTGCGTGACGAGCAGCATGGTGACGCCGGTGTCGTCGCGTACCCGCAGGATCAGGTCTTCGAGGTCCGAGCGGGTCTGGGCGTCCACCGAGGCGAACGGCTCGTCCAACAGCAGGATCTCCGGCGCGTACGCGAGACCTCGGGCGATCGCCACGCGCTGCTGCATGCCGCCGGAGAGCTGCCACGGGTAGCGGTCGCCGAACCCGCTCAGGCCGACAGCGTCCAGGGCCGTGGCGACCCGTTCGGCGCGGTCGGCCGTCGACCGGTACCGGTTGTAGAGCGGCAGGCCGACGTTGCGGTGCACGGTGAACCAGGGCATCAGCGATCGGCTGTAGTCCTGGAAGACGGAGGCGATCTCCTTCGGCGGCCCGGTGACCGGGGCGCCGGCGAGGGTGACAGTGCCCGACGACGGTTTCGTGAGGCCACAGAGGGACTTCAGCAGTGTCGTCTTGCCGGCGCCGGACGGCCCGACGACGCAGACGAACTCCCCCCTGTCGACCGTCAGGGTCAGGTCGCGGATCGCCTCGACGGCCTGGACACCGGAGCCGTACGTCTTGCGGAGGTTCGTCACCGAGAGCATGTCAGGTCCTTTCGGTCATGCCGATGTGCCAGCGCAGGACGCGTCGTTGCAGGGCGAGGAAGAGGGCGCTCAGCGCCACCCCGAGCAGGCCGAGTAGCACGGTGCCCGCCCACATCTGCGGTACGTCGAAGGAGTTGCGGGCGCTGAGGGTGACGAAGCCGACGCCGTTGGTCGCGGCGTAGAGCTCGGTGACGACCATCATGATGAAGGCGATCCCCAGCGCCGTGCGGATGCCGGCGAAGATCTGCGGTGCCGCCGCCGGCAGCAGCACGAAGGCCAGCCGCTGCGCCGGGGTGAGCCGGTACGAACGGGCCACGTCCTCCAGCTGCGGATCGATCCCACGTACCGCGTCGACGGTGTTCAACAGCACCGGGAACAGGCACACGAACGCGATGACCAGGATCTTCGAGCCGTCGCCGATGCCGAAGAGGACGACGCTGACCGGGATCAGGGCGGCACCGGGTAGCGAACGGCAGAACTGCACCGCCGGGTTCAGGGCCTGCCGGAGCAGCCGGTTGCGGCCGAGTGCGGTGCCGACGGCGATCCCGACGGTCGTCGCGATCAGTAGGCCGGCCAGGAGTCGGGTGAGGCTCGGGACCAGGTCCGAGCCGACTCGCGCGAACAGCCAGGACTCCCCGAAGGCGGCCAGCACCTCCCGCAACGGCGGGTAGAAGGGTGAGGTGCTGCCGGCCGACGTGGTCCACCAGAGCAGCACGAGCAGGACGGGTACGAGCAGCCGAAGGCCGGTTCTCGGCACGATTGACCTCCTCATGCGTACTGCGTCCGGTAGGCGGAGTGCCAGCGCAGCGCCCGCCGTTCCAGCCGCTCGAAGACGGCGTTGAGGCCGACACCGAGCAGGCCGGCGATGACGATGACCCCGTAGGTCGCGTCGTACAGGCCGTTGCCCGCGTATGCGGCCAGGGTGTTGCCGAGGCCGGGTACGGCGCCGATGAGTTCGATCGCGATCGCCACCAGCAGCGTGACCGTCGACGCGATCCGCAGGCCGGTGAAGAAGTACGGCAGCACGTTCGGGGCCGTCACCCAGACCAGGCGCTGCGGTGTGGTCAGTCCGAACACCCGTGCCGTGTCGGTGGTGACCGGGTCGACGTCCCGCACACCGTAGAGCGTCTGGAGCAGCATCGGCCACAGGGCCGCCACCGCCGCCAGCACGACCACCACCACCGGCCTGGCCCCGAGCAGCAGCAACATGATGGGCAGATAGACCACGACCGGGATCGGTCGGAGGAACTCGACAATGCCGAGCAGTAGTTCGTGGACCACGGGGGCGCTCGCCATGGTGGCACCGACGAACGCGCCGACCGTGACCCCGACGACCAGGGCGAGTGCCCAGTGTGCCAGCGTCTGCGCCACGGCCGCCCAGAGGACGGCGGTGCCGATGTTGGCCCAGAGCCAGGCGGCGACGGCGGAGACCGGCGGGATCTCGGGCGGGAGAGTGCCCGTCCCGGACAGCGCCTCCCAGCTGGCGAGTAGCGCCGCGGTGGTGAGTACGGGTAGCAGCAGGGCGGGTCTCATCGTCTACTCCGAGACCCGGAGCCCGCGCGGGGGCGTTGCGAGGTCGGACGCGTCCGGCGACTCCGACCAGGTGAACTCGGCCAGCGCCGGTGCGGTGTCGATCCGGTCGTGGTCGACCATCAGCCGGGCGACGAGTTCCGCCGAGCGTCGGTCGATCCCGCTGACGTACCAGGGCAGTGGCAGTTCCGCCACCGCCTCGGCGGGCGCGCCGGTGGTCCGGACGATCGTCGCCCGGACCGCCTCCGGGTTGTCGTTGGCGTACGCGGTCGCCTCGCCCCACGCCCGGAGGAAGCGTTGCATCACCTCCGGATTCCGGTCGATGAATTGCTGGGAGCCCATCAGGATGCTCGGCACACTGCGCGGGCCGAGCGCACTGGTGGCGGGGTTACCGAGAGAACGGAACCCGTCGCCCGTCAGCAGTTGACCCGCGAACGGCTCCAGGGTGCTGATCGCGTCGACCCGGCCCTGCCGCAGCGCGGCGACCTGGTCCTCGAACGGCACGCCGAGGATCCGGACTGCGCCGGGGTCGCCGCCCGCCCGGCGCACCGCTTCGAGGACGGTCAGGTCGAAGAAGCTCTCCAGACCGTTGACGGCGACGGTCCGGCCGGTCAGGTCCGCGAACGACCGGATGTCGCTGGACTCCGGCACGATCAGGGAGAAGGCGTCTCCTTCCGGCGACTCGTAGTCGGTGACCAGCGAGGTGACGATCTGCACCGGGAAACCGGCGGCGACGGCGGCCGGCACGGCGGTGATCTCGCTGACGGCCAGGTGGATCTGTCCGTTCAGGAGCAGCGCCACGCTGTTGGCGCTGGCTCCGGAGCCCGGCACCTGGTCGATCTCGAACCCGTGTCGTTCGAAGATCCCCTGGTCGATGCCGAGCGAGAGCTGCGCGTTGTTGGCGGTCGGACTGAAGTCGATGACGAGTCGGGTCAGGCCCGATTCGGTCGTCTCGGCCGGTTCGCCGTCGGTGCCGCAGGCACCCGTGACGGTGAGCAGGCCGAGGGCGAGGCTGGTGGCGATGGGGGTGTAGCGGGGTCTCCGTGTCGGGTCCGGTCCCTGTGCCCAGTTCATGATCATGATCCCCTTCCGTGCTCAGCTCGCTTGAGTGGATGGATCGCCGGCGGGATTGGTGACATCGATCCGCATGAAGAGAGTATCAAGACTTTGATACGACACAAGACATGAAGGCAAATCAAGATGCCGTAAGCTCAGTGACCGTGACCGACGAAACGGCAGCGACCTTCGACCGCGAGGAGATGCTCGGCCGCGTCGCGTCGACACTGCGCCGGGCCGACCTCGCCCTACTCGCCGCCAAGGAGCCGCCGCTGCGCAGGATCGGCGTCTCAGGCTCGCTCTACGCCGTCCTGGCCAACCTGGGAGTGACGCCCGGCCTGACCGGCGCCGAGCTGGCCCGCGTGGTCGGGGTGACGCCGCAGGCGATCACGCCGCTGGTCGTGAAGCTCGTCGAACGCGGCCTGATCGAACGTCGAACCCATCCGCGCCACGCCAACATCCAGGAGCTGCACCTCACCGACAGCGGACGACGCGAGACGGCCAGAGCCGACCGGATCATGCTGCACCTGGACAACCACATCCGCGACTCGCTCGGCGACGAGGACTACCAGCGACTACGCGTCCTGCTCGACACGGTCATCAAGAGCACCCCCTCGTGGACTCCCCCGCCGGACGAATCGTCCTGACGTTCGAAACACGCGCACGACGGGGAACCGAACGTCGTGACCACCGTCGCTCGCGTGCTCGCCGCCCGCCCCGAGGACGCCGCGGGCGAACATCGCACTCGGTCCGACCACCACCGACCACTGTCGAACGCGACCTGAAGATGCTCGCGGCGACCGCCGTGCAGCACCTGTTCGCGGCGCTGGACGACCGACGGCAGCAGGGCGTCGTCCGCCGACCGGTCCGACTGGTGATCCGGGAGTCGACCGGCCGCTCCCCCGCCGCCGAGCCGGCCCGTGATCCCGGCGGCCGCTCCGAGGACCATCTCGGCCACCGGACGTGCCACTGACCGTGCCACCAGGCCCATCGACGAGGGGGCGGCCTGCGCGACACGCCCACCGACGCCCGTGCCCCTGCCGGGAGAACGCCCCGGATCCAGACAGGCCTGACCCTGAAGGCCGGCTCGGTCAGGCGGCGGTCACCCGGTCCAGGCCCAACTGGCGGGCGTACCTGTCGTAGGCCCTCGGCCCGAGGCGGGAGAACACGAACCAGACCGGACCGGGTACCACGGCCCTGAAACTCTCGATGTGCTCGGGCCTGGCATCGCGTAGCAACATCCCGAAGACCAACGGCAACTGGCTCTTGCGCACGGCGGACATCCCGTGCTTGCCCGCCTCGGCCCACTCCTCGTCTGTCAGGTGTTCGTCGATCAACGGCAGCACGTGGGTCTCCTCAGCGACCAGGTGCTCAGACATCGGCTCGATCATGGCGTCGATGGTCGTGGCGAGCGCATCCCGGTCAGCCGACGCCGCCGAACGCCGCCACACGGTGGCCCGCTCCTCCACCTCGGCCACCGCTGCGTGCAGACCCTCGTGCTGGCTCTCCATGGTCTCGACCAAGGGCGCGGTCTCGTCCGGAACGCGCAGCAGCAACGTCGGCCAGACGTACTTGTCCTCACCGCTGTGATGCAGGGTCAGCGCACCGGTCAGCAGGAGCACATGGTCGGCGACTCGGGCGGCGGCCCCGGCGTCGTCCGCGACCACGGTCCGGACCAGGGCCGCAGCAGCCGGAAACTCACGCCTGAAGAGGCTGTGGACGATGTACATGTCACGGCTGTCGGCCATCTCTTGTCTCTCTGCCTGGTCGATCGAACAACGGCCACCACTGGGAAGCACACCCGTCGCCGGACGCCTGGTCCGGTGACACGAAGACCCGCACTACCCACAAGGGACATTGCAGAAACGCGCCCGTCGGCGGGAACTCCGCCTAAGGCGCCCTGACCTGCGGCCTCACCGCATCCACGGTCGTGCCCTCGGCCGCCCGCCGGGCAGCGGCAGCGGCAGCGGCAGCGGCAGCGGCAGCGGCAGCGGCAGCGGCAGCGGCAGCGGCAGCGAGGCGGCTCTACCAACGCCGGTGGCCACTACCTACTCCTGGATTCCGACAGCCGGACGGCGACCTGTACGGGCAGTACCGGCCGGCGGCCGACAGGTGCACGGTTGAGCAGCCGGGGAGCTGGATGGACCGGGAACGCCGCTCCGCCCCCGCCTTCGCCGACCAACCCGGAGGGGGTTCGGATCGCCTACTCCAGCAGCGCCGAGTTCGCCCGCGCCGACGCAGACCAGGCCACCTGCAAACGTGGGGCCTTCAGCGAGACCATCGCCACCTACGGCACCGGCTGACCGGCCGGTCCACGGCCGTGGTCAGGGTGTCGGCGGTAGCGGCGAGCAGGGCGACTACTTCCTGTACGTAGCTCCAGGCGGTGGCGCCGCCGACGGTGAATCCGACGGCGAGGCGGGTGTAGGTGCCGCCGTTGCGCAGGTGCGCCAGCACCAGCAGCGCCTGCCGGCCGGGGTCGAGGCGTCTCCACCGGGATCGGTGCTGCCGGCGGATGCGGTCGGCGAGGTGGTTCAGGGTCCGGGCGGACAACGAGATCCTGAAGGGGTAAGACAGCACAGGCGAGGCTCCCGGTCGGAGCATCGGGCCGCGCCGCACCCGCCTGGTCGACCTCGCCCGCATCGCCGGAGCCCGGTGGGCGGTCGAGGAGTGCTTCCAGCAGGCCAAGAACGACGCTGGCCTCGATGAGTACCAGGTCCGCGACTGGCGAGCCTGGTACGCCCACATCACCCTCGCGATGACCGCCCACGCCGGGCTGTCCGTCACCCGATCCCTGACCGCAGAAGGACTGCCTCGTCCGCACGGGACGCGAAGTCAGCGAGGTCGCCACGCACGACAGCATCGAGATCCTTAGACGTGCGCGACGCAGACAGCCCGAGACGGAACTCGAGCGCAGTTCCGCCTTTGACTAGCAGTGGTGGGCCGCTGATCGACTGCTCGACCCGGGAGAGCATCTCGGTGACAACCAGGGCACTGAGCTGACGCTGCAGCCGCCCTACGAGCGCTCCCTGGTTCCGGGCGGCATTGCTTAACCGGTCCCGCAGAGAGCGCAGGTTGCTCGGCGGTGATGCGGCACGGCGGGCTGCGGGGAATGGGCGACCTACAGGGGTCTTCTGACTTGTCACCGGCCGGTCCTGCGGTGCAGCTTCGCGGCTAGCTGGCGCCGAAGATGGGTTGCCTGCGCTGCAGTGAGCAGCCCTTCTCGGCGCGCCGTGGTGATCGCTTGGGTCAGCATCTGTGGGTCGATCCCCGAGGCAATACCGTCACGAACCGCACGCTCAGCAGTGACAACAGGGATCCCGTCAACCGTAGTTACGTCGCCAGGATCGAGTCTGCGTCGCCACACCCGGTACAGCTCGCCCCCTGTTCGCCGAGGCGCGTACGCCGGGGGGACGGTGAGATGCAGCCGCGAGGGGTTGATATCGCACAGTTGATGGAGCGCCAGCGCAGAGCCATGAGAGATGATCCCCCGCCCCTCAGCCCACAAGACCGCTTCGGCGTACTCGTCATGCTCGTCGCGAGGGAGGAACGGGACGCGGTACAACCCTCGGCCAACCCTCTCCAGACGCCCTCGGGCAGCCATCTTGCGCAGATTAGCGCCGTCGATGCCACGCGCGATGGCGTCTCGTGTGCGCACATAGCCATGCTGATCGACGGCCACGTCGACGAGTTCATCCAGCAGCGAGCGGGCCATGTGCACTAGCGTACTTCAGCGGCACGCTAACGCACACCCTCCCAGCAAGAGCATGCGCAGAAGCGAACCACTGAGGTACGTTACTGCACATCCACGAGTAGCCACGTAGCGCGGATCACTGGCCCGAGCAGAGCCATCCCGCCAAGCCTGCTACAGGCTTGGCGGAGCTGATGACGCACAAGGGTGATGCGATGCCGCAGGCGCGCGACGAAAAAGGGTATATGCGGCATAATGGGTGAGTCTGCCGTCCCGCGTAGGTCACTCTACGCCGACGAACGGATCCCCCATCGCCGCCCACGACGAGACCGTCGAGGCGACCAAACGCCTGGGCGTCCCCATCATGATCGACATGCCAGAGGGCCGGCTGATCCAAGGCTGGGTCCAGGACATGAAACGCCCAGGAAGCGACGGCTTCGCTATCACCACCAACATCGACCTGGGCGTAGCCGGTTCCCACCCGCTCGAACAGGCGCTACTCATCAGGTCGTGGATCAAGCTACCGGTAGCAGTCTCCGGCGGCTTCGAACCGTCCGACGTCGAAGCCAGCCGACGACGCTCATGGGACATCCTCATCGTCGGTCGCGGAGTCACCGACTCCCTGGACCCCGCCCGCACCGCACGGAACCTCGCCGCGTCGATCGAACTTGCCGAAGGACACCGCTCATGAACATCGCTCCGCTCACGGTCAACCGCATCCCCGACCTCGAGAAGCTGCTGGCGCTGGGTGAGCCGTACATCAGGCTGCGGGGGTCATCGGACTACTGGCTGTACGCCACGCTGTTCGCCAACACCTGCCCGCTCGCCGTCATCGACGGGCAGGTCGTCGGCAGCGTGATCGCCTTCCGAGGCCAGGTCGAGCCGTCGGAAATCTACCTGCAGGATGTGATGACGCACCCGAGCCACCGCCGCCAAGGAGTCACGCGGGCACTCGTGGAAGAAGTCCACCGCCAAGGCTCCCTGTGGGGATGCCGCCGCCTGCTCCTCACCTCGGAACCAGAAAACCACGCTGCCCACAGCGCGTGGCTCGGCATGGGCTTCAACAATGTTCCGGGCGACACCACAGAGGCGGGCGTATCCGTGATCTACGACTACAAGGGGCCAGGGAAGCACCGCGCCGTATACGAGCGATTGATCGGCTCCTAGCCTCGGCCCTTCGGTAAGGGCTGTCCACGGACTGGGCTGAGAACGAAGAAGTGCCTTCTGATCTGGGAAAATAGGGCTTGTCGAGAGTCCCATGTTCCTGTCACGGAAGGCACTTGCTGGGTGAAGGCTACCGCAACACGTCCGAAGATCATGGTGACCGGGGGCGGGCGGGGCGTGGTGGGTCACGTCGGTGCCCGGCTGCTCGCTGACCTGGCCGATGCGACCGGGCTGACCGGCGCGTTCGGTGAGGCCCGCCGACGCACGTCAGTGCGTGTGGAAGCCGTTCTCCAGGTCGAACATCGTGCCCTCGGCCTTGGCCCGCAGCGCAGCGACGACCCGGCGTGCCAACAGCTCCGACATCCGCACCCGGATCTGGTCCTCGGCGCACCACGCCCAGCTGCTCAGCTCGTCCGGCGGCAGGTGGATGTCGGCCGTGCCCACATCATCGAGGGCGCCGCCGTCGTAGACGAACATCACACCCTCGGTGCGGCCCGGCCGCGGCGGCACCCAGTCGGTCACCAGCAGCCGGCCGAGCACGATCGACTTGCCCAACTCCTCCTTCACCTCGCGGACCGCCGCCTGCCGAGGGGACTCGTCAGCGTCGACGCACCCGCCGACGATCTCCCAGTAGTCCTTGTAGACGGGCTCGACCAGCAATGCCCGCCCGGCAGCGTCGGTGAACAGAACTGCCGCGCCCATGCGCTTGCGTGGAAGCGTTGCCGTGTAGTCGCCGGATGGTGTGCTCACCTCCGCAGGCTACCCGCGCCAGCGACCCCGGCACGTCGCCTCCGGCGGTCTCGGACGGCTGACGAGTCGCCGACAGTCATCGCAGGAAACCACCTATTTCCCGCGACAACCGTGATCATGGTGTTTCGCGAACCGCTGGCAGTACGCGGATGTCGTCCCCATCGGGCACACTCCACTCGTACGCACTTCTTGCGGTAACCGGCGGAGGTCGGCAATGGGCGACGTCGTCAAGATCGACGCCAAGCGGAAGGCGAAGCCTCCAGCACTGACCTTCAGCCACGCCACCGAGGCGTACCTGACCGCGCACAAGGCCGCCGAGGCGTGGAGCGACGGCACCGAGACCAAGTACCGGCAGACCCTGACCTCGCTGGGCAAGCAACTGGAAGGCACCCCGGTGGCGCACTCACTCGCCGCGCTCGACACCGAAGCCGGCGCCGAACGGCTGGGCATCGCGTTCGCAGCGGCGTTCGGCTCCCTCGCACCGGCGACCCGGACCAGGCACCTATCGACGGCTGCGCTCGGCGATCACCTGGTGGCGTACCTGCGGCTGGCTCCCGCACCGATGCCGCTGCTCACGCCGGTGACCAGAACAACCTTCTTTGGTGGCTTCCACGCGGTCCACCTTCCAGGTTCCGGCGGCCTCACGGCGGGGTGCGTCACACCCGGGTGGGCCCCTCCCGGTGACCGTGGGGAGTCAGGTCGGCGAGGAGCTCGTCGAGGACCAGTTCCTCCTCCACCGGCACCCCGGCCGCGCGCAGTGCCGCGCCGAGCTGCGGGTCCCAGGCCGCCTCCGTCGGCGTGTCCGGCAGCCGCCGCCCGGTGCGGGCTGCCGGCTGGCGGCCCGCGATCACCGCCCGGTAGTCCT